>JAEWUR010000653.1 GCA_023397045.1 Planctomycetota bacterium | reverse complement strand
GCTACCACGAGCGTCAACAGTGCTTATCTCGGGCGCTTACGTTGCAGCGTGTTGGGCCATTGCGGCGTTAAGCTACGATTTTGCCGCATCTGCTCCCGAACTGTGATATTATCTTTTCTCGTGCGGTTTCCGATATGAACGACGGGGGTCGCCCCCCCTCGGAGGTGGCTTCCAAGAAGTTCGCCGCAGAAAGGGCGACAAGGCAAGCCCAATGGTTCGGCGCAACATCTTGCGTAAAATCAGGTTCTGTTGCCCCCGAGTTCGGCAATCTGAAATGGCTTGGCGGTTCAATCTCTCCGGGGAAGTGCGTGCGAACAGACGGGAAAGAGGAAATTCGCAGGCCCCCCCTTTCCTTTTTTGGTTCGCGCGACATTTCATATTAGGATGGAAAAGTCCAGGATGATATTTCGGCGTTGATCCGAAAAGCGTGCCACATGGCAAAGCTCACCATGAAAGTTGATTTCCAAGACGGTCTGTTGCAGGAACGGGTCGAGCGATTTGTCCAGGTGTATCTTCCGTGCGAACGACGAATTATGGCCTACATTTCGTCCTTGATGCCAAATCGAGTTGATGCGGAAGACATTTTGCAGGAGGTGTGCCTTGTTCTGTGGGACAAGTTCGATGATTTTGCTGTTGGGAGTGATTTCGCTGCATGGGCGTGCCGCATTGCATTCCTGAAAGTCCTCAACCAACGTCGCAAGCAGCGTCCGCCAATTGCTTTGTCCGAAGAGGTCCTCAATTGTGTAAGCGACGACTTCCTGCAAATGAAAGACATGGTCGACGCTGAACAGCGTGCATTAGGGCCATGTCTTGAGGAGTTAACGTCCCATCAACGCGATTTATTGAAGTTCCGACATTGCGCTAACAACACGCTGAAAGTTACAGCCGATAATTTTGGCATTTCTGTCGTAACGTTGCGAAAGCGGCTTCAGTCGATCTATCAATGTCTGATGGAATGTGTCACGCGGAAACTCAATCAGGAGGATCTGTGATGTCACTTTCCGATGCCACCAGGGCTGAGCTTGCCGAACTAGTCGATGGCCTTCGAGAGCAAATGCTCACCGATGTCCAGCTCACTCGATTGAACCACCTTCTTCGGAGCGAAAAAGAATGGCGGAAGGAATACATTCTTATGACAACGATGTATTCCACAATTGACTCGATGCTTTCAATCCGAGACAATGGCAGTCCTAGCAATCCCTCTGTAGCCGCGATTCTTCTGTCAGAGATCGCATCGCGACGGACACGCCCGCTCGACGTCGCTTCTCCCGGCCATGACGGAGCAATAACACCCTGTTCGCCGATGTGCCCCCACGCCGGCCGATTCGGCTGGCTCAATCCCGTTAGCTACCTCTCCTCCGGTTGGCCGGCGGCATATTTGATCACGACGGTGATTTTTGCGGTTGGAGCCATCCTCGGATCGTTTATTCACGTATCGCAGACCGAACAAGTTGCCGTGAAGTCACGACCGGCAGTTGGTGAAAGGGCGGCATCTCCAACGGCAGTCCGGACTGTTGGCCAAATTACCGGGACGACAGACTGCAAATGGGCCGGAACCGGTCGAGTTTCTCGTGAAGTCGTGTTGGGCTCCAAGTATCAATTGGTCTCCGGCTTGATGGAAATCACCTATAACACAGGGGCCAAGGTCATCTTGCAGGGACCGGCTACCTATGAAATCGAATCCGACAATGGCGGCTTTCTGTTCATCGGGAAGCTGATGGGCAAGGTGGAAGACAAAAAGGCCAAGGGATTCTTCGTTTCCACTCCCACCGCTACGGTTACCGATATCGGCACCGAATTCGGCGTCGAGGTAAGCAAAGAGGGCAATACGACCTCGCATGTGTTCCAGGGCGTCGTAGAGGTTCAATCCGCACAGAGTAGTGGCGATGGCCGGAAGTATGCAAAACCCATCCGATTAACGGCCAATAACTCGGTCGAAGTGAAGCGCAAGCTTGATGATGGAACTGTCAGCATTCATCACATCGCTGCCGATCCACAATCCTTCCTACGGATCCAACAATTCGAAAAGTCGGCGAATGAAAAGCCGCTGCAACCGCTACGCCAATGGCAGGCATACAGCCGCCAATTACGCAACGACCCGGCCTTGTTGGCATACTATACATTTGAGAATACCGGGGAAACCAACGCGATATTGCCCAATCTTTCAGCGGCGGGTCGCGCACTCGATGCACATGTCGAGGGAGCGGAATGGGTCTACGGACGAATACCCGGAAAGCATGCTTTATATTTCCATGGGTCCGGCACAGGCGACAGGGTGGTTCTGCCCGAGCAAGAGCGATTCAACTTCGCAGGCCCGTTTACCGTGGCCGTCTGGTTCCGCGCCGAGCAGTTTCGATCGAGATATCACGCATTGGTGACGAAAGGCGATACGTCTTGGCGGCTACAGCGCTATAACACGACGAGCTACCTTTCGTTTGATACAAGTCGCGGCCCGTCCGAAATACCCCACATTGTCGATGCCACCTGCGGCCAAACACCCGTTGATGACCAGAAATGGCATTTCGTGGTGATTGTGTATGAACCTGAAGGTGCATTCGCCCACAAATCCTTGTACCTCGATGGACGGCTGGAATCGCAAAGCAATGCGCCATTGCCATTGCTTCAGAACAACGAACCGGTCTATTTGGGCGCCAATAGCACCGCGCCAAATTGTGAATTCTGGGGCGTCATCGACGAAGTTGCAATCTTCTCGCGGGCACTGTTGGCCGACGAGGTTGCCAAAATGTTCGATAACGGCAATCCGGATACTGCTGGCAAGAGAGAAGCGGAAGAGAAGCATTGAGGTTGTAATTCCGTGTTATCGATCGGGAAGTGACCGGCCAGGGCGTCAACTTCCGATCAAATCCGAAATGAATGGCTGTCTATGTCGGACAGCCAACAATGAAACCGGGCAATCGGTATTATCCATGTCCTAATTGCCCACAAATGAGAGGTACTTTTCGATGAAGAAGTCTCTAGTTTTTCTAATGGCGTTCGTTGTGTGCATGGGCGTAGCAACCGCCCAGGCGGAACTGGTGAGCCATTACACGTTCGACAACACGGCTGACAATGCCGTCAGCGGCGCGCCCAACGGCACACTGGTTAACGGGCCGACGTATGTCGCGGGCTATTCAGGCAGCGCCTTGCAGTTCGATGGCGTCAACGACTACGTGGATACAACCACAAGTGGTTTTCCGAACGGGGGCAGTGGATTGGCGGCGGGAACCGTTGACTTCTGGATGAAAACCACCAACACTTCCAGCAAGCAAACGATTATCGGCGCCTGCAATCCAGACATAACTCAAGCATTCGATATCGACACGATCGTCGGTGGGGGATTGGAGTTGTTTCTCCGTGCCTCCGACGGCGCATTTCTCGCTGGAACAGCCTCGATCGCCTCGGCATTCGACGGCGGATGGCATCAAGTTGCCGTTACTTGGAATGCCACTACGGGAGACGTTGGATCGGGCAGCGTCGAGATGTATTTGGATGGCGTGAAGAAAGATGTTTCGCTGTACAATAACGATATCACCTCCGCCAGCACGTGGAGCGCCTGGGAAAACTCCATGCGAATCGGGATCAATGGTCGCGGCACTCCCAACTGGGATCCGTACTCGGGCAGCTTGGATGAGATTCGGATATCGGGCGTACCAGAACCGTCATCCATTATGCTGATCGTAGGCGGCATTATCGGTCTTCTGGCCTACGCTTGGCGCAGGCGAAAGTAATGCGAATGTTGCTGTTGGGGCGGCAGCTCGTCTGCCGCCCCAACATTGCTTCCCTCTCATGTCGGTTCAGGACGGGGGAGTAGGAGAAAAGCCAGTACCCCCCAGTTCGAACTTGCCCTAATCCGCTCCAAGGGAGAGGGGACCAATCTGGAACAACGGAAAGCGCGGAACCATGAAGAACGCAACCCTGATCGACAGGATTATTGAGTCTTCTATTGACCTTTGCACGGCGACTGCACCAAAGCCGACCAACGGGAGGCCGGAAACGGGGCCACTTGCGTTGATTGGCCGGTTCATTACCCAAGCAAACATCAATAACTGGCTGCTTGCCGCCATCGTCGTCGCCGGGGCGTTCGCGCGCCCGGCTGTAGCATTGGATGCCTACCTCCTGGACAGTGGATTGACGCCCGGCCAAGTGCAAAACAATCCGTATTCCTATTACGTTCAACAGTGTGCCGACACGCTGATGCAATATGGAATCGACCGTTATGGCTTGGTTCAGACGCCGGTCCTGATGAGCGTGATTGACGTTCGCGACCGTATCGCCCCGCAGGAGCCGATGGCGTTGGACAAAGACATTCGTACCATGGGAGACGCCGGCGGCCGCAATCCTGGCGGCAGCAACCTGTGGATGGATCAGGAGACGGTCAAGGTGATGTACGACCTGACCCAAAAGACGGGCCAAGCCGGCTATTCTACATTCGCCAACAACTATATCGATCACTACACGTCCAACTTTGTCGACAGCAGGGGGATGTTTCAGTGGGGCTATCATCGATGGTACGATGCCTATAACGACGCCAAGGCCTTTGGAAAGAATGAAAACCATGAAATTCACTTCCAAAAGGGACGATGGGACATGCTCGCGGCCGTCAATCCCACGGCCGTGACGAACGAAATCAATGCCTTGTGGCAGTATCATGTCGTGAACAAAACCACGGGTGAGGTCGATCGCCACGGCACGGGCGGCCCCGGTTGCTCCTTTACCCAAACCGCCGGCACCATGCTCTCCGCTTTCGCCCATGAATATCAACAGACGGGCGACTCGCTCTGGCTTGATCGGGCCAAACTGGTGGCCAATTACCATTGGAACAATCGCAACACAACGACCAACCTCGTCGCCACGGCTCCAAACGTTGGACCTAGCGAGTTTAAGGGGGATCACTTCGACACCTCCACCACCGGTCCTTACGCC
>JAEWUR010000650.1 GCA_023397045.1 Planctomycetota bacterium | reverse complement strand
AAAGAAGTCTCTCCCGAGATGAAAACCCAGATGGAGCAGCAGCTCGCAACCTACAGCGCCTACGCGCTGTCGCAATTGCTGAAGATTCCAAGTGGAGGGCAGGGGGGGCAGTTCCAAATGCCGACCGGGCGGTTCGGACAACAACCGATGCTGGGCGCCGGTCCGATCGGCCAGAACCGCGTTAATCCCGTCGGCGGAAACGCCTCGGAGCCCAGCGGATTCTTCGTGCCAGGCTTGACCCAGCCCGAAGAAACCGCGCCGGCCGAAACCAAGGAAGAACCTATCGATCCGCTTGCGGTTCAAATTGCCAACCTTCTTTGGTCCGACGATTTCTGTAACGCGATCACGCCGCGACTGAACGAATTGCTTTCGATCGAGAAAGAGCCGGACCTGATCATCCTGGCCTCGACGATCCCGCAAGACAACGTCCGCGCCTCGCTATATCAACTCCTGCGCAAGCGATGGCTGGACGGGCCCGCCACGTTGGATGCGGCGGGCTTTCCCGCTCGCGCCATGCCCGACCCCGGCCTGCTGATCTCCGTGAAGATGCTGCCTCGCAAGGAACACAGCGGCGCCGCGACGCAGTATACGCCGCCCCCTCAGCCCGCCGCACCGGGTGCCCGACCGACCGATACCATTCGGCCGGCTCAGCGCCGGGCGATCGCCGAGCAGGGTTGGATGAATGTCTCGACGAAGCTGGTTCACGCATGGCGCAAGTGGCTCCAGGATGCCGCGCTCGCCGTCAAACAGAGGGAACTGGCCGGAGGCCTGGCAGCCGACGCCGAACCGGTCGACCTGCCGCCCGACTTCTCGCTCAACACCGGTGCCAAGGTGATCGCGTCCTACCACATCTCGTGGCCGAAACAGGCGCCGCCCGGTCTGACGATTCCCAACCCCAGCACGCTGGAGATCCACTATATCTACGCGGAAGAAACGAACACCCCGAGAAAAACGACCAATTTCTACGCTCGCCAAGCCCAGGTCCGAACGACCAACGCCCGCACGCTGGACAACGCCGTTTGGTTCGACGGGATGCGCGTGACCGCCGACAATGCAAGCCGCCGATCGACCGACATCTTCATCTCATGGCCCCACAACACGGCCGCCGACGTCATGCGCGACGATCTCGAAGCCGACCTGGTCGTCGAAATCATGACGATCGAAATCAAAAACCCCCGCACGAACTAGGCAACAGAAGTCTTCTCGTCAGGCTCAAAACTTGTAATGATCGATCCCCAAACCACTCGCATCGGCTGGATCGGACTCGGCGTGATGGGCGCCTCGATGTGCGGACATCTGCTCCGAGCCGGCTATGCGACGACCGTCTACAATCGAACCCGGTCGAAGGCCGAACCCTTGCTCGCCGCCGGCGCCCATTGGGCCGATAGCCCGCGCACCGTCGCGGCCGCCGCCGACCTCGTCTTCACGATGGTCGGCCATCCCGCCGACGTCCGGCAGGTCACCCTCGGTCCCGACGGCGTTCTCGCCGGCAGCAAGCCCGGCAATGTCATCGTCGACATGACGACCAGCGAGCCCTCCCTGGCCGTCGAAATCGCCGAAGCCGCCAAAAACGTGGGAGTCACCTCGCTCGACGCCCCCGTCTCGGGCGGAGACGTCGGCGCACGCGAAGCCCGACTGTCGATCATGATCGGCGGTGATCCCGACGCCGTCGAATCGCTGCGCCCCTGCTGGGAACTGCTCGGCAAAACGTTCGTCCGCCAGGGCGGCCCCGGCGCCGGCCAGCATACCAAAATGGTCAACCAGATCGTGATCGCCGGAAACATGGTCGGCATCTGCGAAGCGCTGCTTTATGCCTACAAGGCCGGGCTGGATCTCGACACCGTCCTCCGATCAATCGCCGGCGGCGCCGCCGGAAGCTGGTCACTGACCAACCTTGCCCCTCGCATCATCGCCGGCGATTTCGCGCCAGGCTTTTTCGTCGAACACTTCATCAAAGATCTCGGCATCGCGCTGGCCGAGGCAAAACGACTCGGGCTAGCCCTGCCGGGCCTCGCGCTCGCCAAACAGCTCTATGGGTCCTTGGCGGCCAAGGGCCACGCCCGCGACGGCACCCAGTCGCTGCTCCTCGCGATTGCCGACCTCTCTGACGTTGATTGGCCCAATCGCCGATAGCCCCCCTCCGGTGAGCGTGATCTCACGGGCCGGCCGCCTTTCGTATCTCCCCTCTCCCGCACGCGGGAGAGGGGCAGGGGGTGAGGGCGGTTCGTATTCCCAAAACGGCGGTTCGTATCCGTTGCGAAACCTTGGGCGATATAGCCCAAAAATCGGAAAAATCCGAAAAAAGTTTTCCATCCCTGTCACTTCCAATTACAATGAAGGATGGAACAGAAACTCATCTTCGAGGTTGCGACTTATGGTACGCTCTCTTCTATTGGGAGTCGGCCTCGCGGTGACGGGACTGGCGACCCTCGGCTGTGGAAGCGCCTCTCGATCGGCGGGAACCCCGTTTTCCGAACAGATCGCCCAGGCACGCCAAGATGCCAATCCGCGAACCCGCATCGACCGACTGATCGACATTGGCCGAGAACAGGCGAAGGCCAAGGACATCTCGGGCGCATCCGACACGCTCGACA
>JAEWUR010000624.1 GCA_023397045.1 Planctomycetota bacterium | reverse complement strand
TCGAGCCACGCTCGCATGCTGTAATCGCGCTCGCCCAAGAACGTCACGTCGCCGACGCCGGGCAGTCGGAGCAACTCGTCGCGGATCTGGATCGTTGCGTAGTTCGATAGGTAGAGGTCGTCGCGGAGGTAGCGGCCCTGCGAGTCTTTTTTCGAGATCAAGTTAATGATCATCATGATGCTGGGCGATTTCTTCTTGACGGCGACGCCCTGTAGTTGAACGATCTGCGGAATGACCGGCATGGCCAGTTGGACGCGGTTCTGCACCAACACCTGGGCGATGTTCAGGTCGGTTCCCAGCTTGAACGTGACGGTCAGCGTGTAGGCGCCGTCGTTCGTGCATTGCGACGACATATAGAGCATGTCGTCGACGCCGTTGACTTGCTGTTCGATCGGCGCGGCGACGGTGTCGAGCACCAACTGGGCGTTGGCGCCCGGATAGCTGGCGGTCACCTGAACGGTCGGGGGCGTGATGTCGGGGTATTGGGCGATCGGCAGCACGAAAACCGTCAACGCCCCGGCCAAGGTGATGATGATCGACATCACCGAGGCGAAGATGGGACGGCTTATGAAAAAATGGGAGAACATTTTAGTGGGTAGTGGATGGTGGATGGTGGATGGTGGATGGTGGATGGTGGATGGTGGATCGTGTAGCGGGCGGGCTTGCCCGCCGCTGCTGTTACCGCAGTTATTTCTATTTCCTCATCGTTAGTCGATCGATCACATAGAAAAACACCGGGGTCAAGAAGATTCCGAACAACGTCACGCCGATCATGCCGCTGAAGACGGCCGTTCCCAGGGCGTGGCGCATTTCGGCGCCGGCGCCTTCGGCCAAAACCAGCGGTACGACGCCCAGGATGAACGCCAGCGAGGTCATCATGATCGGTCGCAGGCGCAGCCGGCAAGCGGTCAAGGTGGCGTCACGCGGCGGGCTGCCCTCGTCGCGCTGTTGCCGGGCGAACTCGACGATCAGGATCGCGTTTTTGCTCGCAAGACCGACCAACACGACGAATCCGATTTGCGTGAAGATGTTGATGTCCAACCGCGCGATGGCCACGCCGGCGACCGAGCAGAGCAGGCACATCGGCACGACCAGAATCACGGCCAGCGGCAGCGTCCAGCTTTCGTATTGGGCCGCCAGCACCAGCAGCACGAGCACGACGGCCAGGACGAACACGTAGGCGGCCGTGTTGCCGGCCAGGATTTGCATGTAGGTCAACTCGGTCCATTCGTAGGCCATCGTCGGCGGCAAAACCTTCTGGGCGATCTCTCGCATTAGCCCGATGGACTGACCGGAACTGACGCCCGGGGCGGTGTTTCCGTTGACGGCGGCCGCTGGATACATGTTGTAGCGTGTGATCATGACAGGCCCGCTGATGTCGCGCAGGTTCGTCACGGCGTTGAGCGGGACCATCTGTCCTGCCCGATTTCGGACCTTCAACTGGCCGACCTGTGCGGCCGTGCGGCGGAACGCTCCGTCGGCTTGCAGGTTGACTTGCCAGGATCGGCCGAACTCGTTGAAGTTGTTCGCGTAGAGCGAGCCCATGTAAACCTGGAGCGTGTCGAAGACGTCGTTGAGCGACACGCCCATCGACTTGGCCTTCGTTCGATCGATGTCGACGTACAGTTGCGGCTCGTCGGAGTTGAACATGGTGAACAGTCCAACGAATTCGGGCTGTTGGTTCGCCTCGGCGATCAGCGAATCGGTGACCTGCTGCAAGGCGTTCAGGCCGAGGTCGCCGCGGTCCTCGACCATCAGTTTGAACCCTCCGGCGGTGCCGAGGCCATCGACCGGCGGCGCGCCGAAGACGCTGACCATCGCCCCGGGAAACTCTTTGAAGCAGAGCCGTCGCAACTTCGCGGCGATGGCCGAATCGCAGAGGTCGTGCGAGCGCCGGTGTTCAAACGAATCGAGGATGATGAACATCGAACCGAAGTTCGGTGCGTTGGCCTGAAGCAGGATCGACATGCCGGAGACGCCCATCGTGTGTTTCACGCCGGGGATCGACCGGGCGAGCATGTCGAGTTTCGCGAGGACCGCCTCGGTTCGTTCGACGGCGGCGCCCTCGGGCAGTTGGATGTTGGCCAGCAGATAGCCCTTGTCCTGGTCGGGGATGAACCCGGTTGGCACTTTCGTGAAGCTCCACCAGGTTAGAACCAGCAGGCCGCCGTAGACCACGAGCGTCAGGACGCAGGCGCGCAACAGCCAACCGACGGCCCGAACGTAGATGCCCGTCGTGCGGTCGAAGGTCCAGTTGAACAGACGGAAGAACCAACCCAACGCGATGTCGAGCAGGAAGGTGATCGGATCGCGACGGCCGGTATGCGGTTTCAGCAGCACCGCGGCCAGCGCGGGGCTGAGCGTTAGCGAGTTGAACGCCGAGATGACCGTCGAGACGGCGATCGTCAGCGCGAATTGGCGGAAGAATTGACCGGTGATGCCGCTGATGAACGCGCAGGGGACGAAGACGGCGCAGAGGACCAGCGCCACGGCGATGACCGGGCCGGTGACCTCTTGCATCGCTTTGACGGCGGCGTCGCGCGACGAGAGGCCTTCGGCCAGCCATCGCTCGACGTTTTCGACGACGACGATGGCGTCGTCGACCACGATGCCGATGGCCAGCACCAGTCCGAACAGCGAGAGGTTGTTCAAGCTGAAACCGAGCGCGGCCATGACGGCGAACGTGCCGACGATGGCCACCGGCATGGCGGCCAAGGGAATGATGGCCGCCCGCCAACTCTGCAAGAAAACCAGCACGACGATTGCGACCAAGATGACCGCATCGCGCAGGGTTTTCAGCACCTCGATGATCGATTCGCGGATAAACGGCGTCGTGTCGTAGGTGATGCGGTAGTCGAGGCCGTCGGGAAATCGCCGCTTTAGCTCGTCCATCTTTTGCCGAACGCCGTCGGCCGTGTCCAAGGCGTTGGCCGTCGGCGCTTGATACACGGCCAGCGCGACCGACGGCTGGCCGTCCAACAAACAGGATTGATCGTATTGCCGTGCCCCCAGTTCCAATCGAGCCACGTCGCGCAATCGGACCAGGGGCGTCGCCTGGCCGTCGGGGCCGGTTTCGCCGGTCTTCACGATGATGTCGCCGAACTGGTCGGGATCGGTCAATCGACCCAGGGCGGTCAGGGACGGCTGGAACTGGACGCCGCGTCCACCGGGCGGTTGGCCGATCTGGCCGGAGATCACCTCGCAGTTCTGCTCTCGCACCGCACGGACCACATCGCCGGTGGTGAGATCGCGAGCGGCCATTTTTTCAGGGTCTAACCACGCACGGATGCTGTAGTCGCGCTGGCCGAGAAGCGTTGCGTCGCTGACGCCTTCGAGCCGCAAGATCTCGTCGCGGATGAAGATCATCATGTAGTTGGATAGGTACAGATCGTCGTACCGGCCGTCGGGCGAGATCAGATTGATCGCCAGCAGGATGTTCGGCGTCTTTTTCTTGATGTTGACGCCCTGCTGTTGCACCTGTTCGGGCATTTGCGGCATCGCGAGTTGCACGCGGTTTTGTACCTGGACCAGCGCCAACTGCAAATCGGTCCCCAGTTCGAACGTGACCGTCAGCGTGTACACGCCGTCGTTGGTGCATTGCGACGACATGTAAAGCATGTTCTCGACGCCGTTGACCTGCTGCTCGATCG
>JAEWUR010000542.1 GCA_023397045.1 Planctomycetota bacterium | reverse complement strand
GTCGTTATTTGTTGCTGTTGCTGGTGGTTGGCGAGCGTTATAGCCCCTATGGGGTCGTTGGGGCGTTGATGGGTATGATGCTCTGGTTCTATTTCGCGGCGGCGGTGGTATTTTTTGGGGCGGAATTTGTCCATGCGTTGGGCGTAGAACGACGCGGGGGCGGGCGTGATAACTAGGGATTGGGGGAGAAAAAGCCCCATGTTCCCCGCTGTCGGGTGTGGTGTCGGGTGAAAATAGTTATTTTTTTCGCGGATTTTCTTTCGTCTGCTGTTGCATGGAATGATGAAGCTGTTATGCTACGAATGACCAGTGGCGGCCGTCGGGGCTGCCCTCGGGGAGCGAGGGCGTTTCAACGCGTGAAACCCACGAGACCCGTTCGTTTCATTTAGATGCACTCCGCTTCCGGCGGTAGTGCTGTAGAAGGAGTTACCAGCAGCGATGTCGAAGAAATTGTTTGTCGGTGGGTTGAGCTGGGGCACGACGGATGACGGCCTGCACAGCGCATTTTCGCAATTCGGCGAAATCGTCGAAGCCAAAGTGATCACGGATCGCGAGACCGGTCGCTCCCGGGGCTTCGGGTTCGTGACCTACACGAGCGACGAAGGCGCCTCGAAGGCGATCTCGGAGATGGACGGCACGGAATTGGACGGCCGTACGATCAAGGTGAACGAAGCCGAAGATAAGCCGCGAACCGGTGGTGGTGGCGGCGGCGGCGGTGGCCGTGGCGGTTACGGCGGCGGTCGCGGCGGACGCGGCGGCGGTGGTGGCGGCGGTCGTGGCGGTCGCGGCGATTGGTAATCGCCCGAGCGACAAGTCGCTTCTGTTAAAATCATGTTTCACGACCGCCCCTTTCTTTCTTGCAGAGAAAGGGGCGGCCTGTGAGATTCTCTGGCGTGGCCGGCCTGTTGGATTCCCGATCGAGCCGTGGGGATCGCTGTACGGGATTACGTAGAGTGCCTGATATCTTCATCACCGAAGACTTCCTTCTGCAAAACGATCGCGCGGTGGGGTTGTACCACCGTTTCGCTCGCGATCTGCCGATTCTGGACTATCACTGCCATCTGCCCCCGGCTCAGATCGCCGAAGATCGGCGGTTCGATAATCTCGGGCAGATCTGGCTTGCCGGCGACCATTACAAGTGGCGGGCGATGCGCGCGGCGGGCGTGGCCGAACGCTTCTGTTCGGGCGATGCCTCGGATTGGGAGAAGTTCGAGAAGTGGGCGGCGACCGTGCCGCAGGCGCTTCGAAGCCCGTTGTATCATTGGACCCATCTGGAGTTGAAGCGGCCGCTGGGAATCAGCGACCGGCTGTTGAGTCCCAAAACGGCCGAAGGCATCTGGCACGATAGCAAGGCGAAGCTGGCGCGGCCGGAGTACTCGGCTCGCGGCATCATGCGGCAGATGAACGTGGTGGCCGTCTGCACGACCGACGATCCGGTGGACACTCTGGAGCATCATCAGGCCATCGCGGCGGACGAATCGTTCACGATTCGAGTTCTTCCGACATTTCGGCCGGAGCGGGCGACGGGCATCGAATCGCCGGCGGCATTCAACGAGTGGGTCGATTGGCTTGCTGAGCGAAGCGGGGTCGACGTCGGCGACGATTACGACCGTTTCCTCGATGCATTGCGGCAGCGCCACGATTTCTTTCATCGCATGGGCTGTCGTTTGTCGGACCACAGCGTCGACACGTTTTATGCGGACGACCACGCGCCGAAAGAGGTCGCGGCTTCGTTCCGGAAGTTGCGCGCGGGAAAGGACCTCGACCGCTCGGCCGCCGGACAATTCAAGTCGGCAGTGATGTACGAGCTTGCGGTGATGAATGCCGAAAAGGGTTGGGTGCAGCAACTGCATTTCGGCGTCGTGCGGAACAATAGCTCGCGCATGTTGCGTCTTTTCGGCCCGGATGCCGGTTGCGACTCGATGGTCGACGAGAAGGTCGGCCGGCGGATGTCGCGATTTTTTGATCGGCTCGATTTGGCGGGCAAGCTGGCGAAGACGATCCTCTACAATCTGAACCCCGCCCACAATGAGTTGACCGTGACGATGCTCGGCAATTTTCAGGACGGCAGCGTGCCGGGCAAGATGCAATACGGCAGCGGATGGTGGTTTTTGGACCAGAAGGACGGCATCGAGAAGCAGCTCAACTCGCTATCGAACCAAGGACTGTTGAGCCGGTTTGTCGGCATGTTGACCGACAGCCGTTCGTTCTTGTCCTACACCCGGCACGAGTACTTCCGCCGGATCTTGTGCAATGTTCTTGGCACGGAAATGGTTCAAGGACTGCTGCCGGATGACATGGAGCTGATCGGCTCGATGGTTCGCGACATTTGCTATGGAAACGCCGCCGAGTATTTCGGTTTCGACGTGCCGAAGCTGGAAGAACTGGGATTCTGAAGATTTTGCGATTGGGGCGGCGTTTTGATATAATCAAGGCGGTTAGTTTGACGGAGAATCCACCCCCTGCCGCCTTGAGTTCATGCCACTCGCATCGAAAACGATCGGAAAACGTCTGCTGGTCCTTCTGGTCATATTGGCGTGCGTCGTCGGGGTCGCTCGATGGCTTGCGGCCGACGAGCCGACGTATGCCGAGCGTCTGGGATGGCCGGCCGGTTCCCGGGTTGTGATCTTTCACATCGACGACGCCGGCATGTCGGGCGATTCAAACGCGGGAGTGATCGAGGCGATCCGATACGGCACGGCGCGATCGTTCAGCATCATGTTTCCGTGTCCCGCGGTGAAGGGAATCGTGAAGTACGTCAAAAGGAATTCGGACGTTGACGCCGGCGTGCATCTGACGTTGACGAGCGAATGGCGGACGTATCGTTGGGGGCCGGTGTCGGATGCCAAAAAAGTGCCAAGCCTGATCGATCCCGACGGATTTCTGTGGCGCGACGTGTTGAGCGTCGTGGGGCACGCGAAGCCCGACGAAGTCGAGACCGAGATCCGCGCTCAGTTGGCGCAATGCCGTGAGTTGGGAATCGAACCGACCCATCTCGACTCGCACATGGGCACGGTGTTTGCGAATCCACTGTTTCTGGAAAGGTATGTCGCGGTGGCGATCGACTCGGGCATTCCCGTGATGGTCCCGGGCGGGCATATGGAGCTCCTGTTGAAGGACAAGCCCAGATTGCTGGCGATGTCGTTGCGGCAACTTGGCAGGCATTACGGCGAGAAGCTCTGGGCCGCCGGACTGCCGGTGATTGACGACCTGCATCCCGGCGAGGGACCGGCCGAGACGACGGACGAGCGGATCATCGAGTTCCTTCGCACGGTGAAGCCGGGCGTCACGCAGTATATCGTCCACTGTACGCGACCTTCGGCATCG
>JAEWUR010000510.1 GCA_023397045.1 Planctomycetota bacterium | reverse complement strand
GCCATCTACTGCCGCGTGATCGACGACCAACAGACCGTCGAAGAAGTAGAATCAGAGCGCTGGGCGGTGCTCTCTCAAGAGAAATAGTGCTTGCTGCTCATGCATCGATATTCATTCGTGCGTACTTGACGCCTTTCCTCGGCTCTGCCATCCACGGCGCGACCGCCTCGGCCCAACGCGCATAATGCGCCGTCTCCTTGTGCGCCTTCATTCCCGCCTCATCCCGATAAACCTCATAAAGCATGAACCGATTCGGATCGTCGGACTGCTGGAGCACGTCGAAACAGACATTGCCCGGCTCTTGGCGCGTGTTTCGCGAGTTCTCCAACGACGCTGCGCAAAAATCCTCGGAATTTTCCGGTTTGACGTGTACGTGAACGCAGACGACATACATGGCGATTCCTCCTGGCTTCTATCAATTGCCTTGGAATGTTGTATCCTCTGGACATGCATTGCTGCAATCCTGGCCCCCAGATTGGCGTCGTTGCCCCCCAACATCGAGCTGAGGCACTCGATTTGGTCTTCGCGCACCTCCCCCCCGACGAGCGCCGCCGACAAATCGCCGAGACCTACCACCATGTCCCCCTTGCAGACGTCGGCCCATTTGACGGACTATTTGGCGCATGGCGCAAAGAAAAACTCGTCGGCGCGATGTTTTCGCAAACTGAACCAGGCAAAATTGCCGTCGTCTACCTACCCCGGCTGATCGACGGCGAGTCGGTCACCACCGCCGAACAGTTGTACACCGCAACGTGGCAATTACTGACGCGACATCAGATCGCGCTCGCTCAACTCACATTGTCGACGGTCAATCCGACCGACGAGACCTTGTTACGATCGGGGGACTTCTGTTACCTAACCGACCTGCTTTACCTCGTCAGCTTCGTATCATCTTCCGAAAGCAACAACGTCGATGCGAATGTTCTGCAAGACTCGCAATTCGAGATCGCGCGACACAATATATCTGCCGGCGAAATCGGTCAACGCAGCGACATCACGACCGTGCCCCTCGGCCAGCTTGAATTCGAACCCTACCGGGCGGCCTGTCACGATGAATGGAAAAAAATGATTCGTGAAACTTACGAAGACACTCTCGATTGCGCAGAGTACCAAGAGACTCGCAATTCCGACGAAATCATGGAGGGGTATGGCACGACCGGCACATTTGACCCGACTCTTTTTTGGCTCGCGCGACATCATCGACGCGCCGTCGGATGCCTGCTGTTGGCCGACCATCCGAACCATAACAACATGGAATTGCGTTATCTGGGGCTCATCCCCGAAGTGCGAGGACGCGGCTGGGGAAAGCTTCTCGTCGCGCAAGCAAAAACGGTTGCGCGGCGTGCGAAACGACAACGTCTGATCGCGGCCGTCGACGCGGCAAATTCTCCCGCTCTGCAAACCTATGCAGCCATGGACTTTCAGGCGTGGCAACGCCGGCGCTTGTACATCCGAACATTATCGTGATCGACGATTGGCACACACCAGCCCAACACGTTTTCCACGAACAGCGTCGAGACCCCGCCGAAAAACCGCCGGGCCGACTCGCACCGAATATAGGGCGTTTTCCGATGTTTTTGGCGGAAGAAAACCGATGGGAAAAAAATCTCGCGTTCTCGGCTCACGGCCCGTTTGACAGCAGTGCCAGCATCGCTAGAATCAATGCTTCGCTTGTGGTTATTCGTGGGTGGCTCATCAAGGACGTATCGGAAGTGACCAAGGACGATAAGGAGATCGTGTCGGCCCTGCGCGCGGCGCTGGCCGACAAGGTCGGACAAGATCGATTCGATTTGTGGTTTGGCGCAGGCACGCGGCTGGATTATGATGGTCGCGTGCTGCACATCGGCGCGCCGAATCGATTCTTCCTCGAATGGATCCGCTCGAACTTCCGTCGGCACATCGAAGCAGCGTGCGTCGACGTGCTGGCCCGTTGTCCGGCCATCGAATTTCTGATCGACTCGGCAGCGGCCCAAGATGACAGCGACACCATGCAACCGGCGTTGATCAACGGCAAGAAAAAACTCGCCCCGCCGATCAAGAAATCGGAAGCGGTGGAGCCGCGCGTCGTGCTTGCCGCCGACACCACGGCCGGCGAAACAACCGCCCGTGAGATGACCGCCCCCCGACGCCGTTTCGCCTCGCTCGATTCATTCGTCACGGGCGAGTGCAATCGGCTGGCCGCCACGTCGGCGGAGATCGTTGTTCAACAGCCCGGTCAACATACGCCGCTGATGTTCTACGGTCCGACCAGCGTCGGCAAGACGCATCTGCTCGAAGGCATCTGGAGCGCGACGCGCCGCACGCATCAACGCATGACGACCGTCTATCTTTCGGCCGAGCAATTCACCAGCCATTTTCTCGAAGCGTTGCGTGGCAGCGGCTTGCCCAATTTCCGGCGGAAGTATCGCGGCGTCGGCCTGTTGATGATCGACGACCTGCAATTCCTCATCGGCAAACGGGCAACGCAGGTGGAACTGCTCCATACGATCGACACGTTCCTCCGCGAAGGTCGCCAGTTGATCTTCGCCGCCGACCGCTCGCCGATGGAGCTTGCCGAGTTGGGCCCCGAGTTGACCACTCGCCTGACCGGCGGTCTCGTCTGCCGAATCGAACAGCCCGACCATGCCACGCGACTTGGAATCGTCGCCCAGATGGCCCGCCGCATGAAGTTGAGCGTACCGGTCGACGTACAGCAGTACATCGCAACCCGGCTGACCAGCCACGCCCGCGAGCTATCCGGCGCCTTGTGCCGCCTGAAAGCGACAAGCCACGCCCTGAAACAACCAATCTCGCTGAACATGGCCGAGGAAGCGCTGGCCGACCTGATCCGACATAGCGCTCGCGTGGTTCGACTGGCCGATATCGAGCACGCCGTCTGCGACGTGTTCGGTCTCGAAACGGAAAGCCTGCAATCCGACGCCAAGGCAAAACGGGTGAGCTATCCCCGGATGCTCGCCATGTGGCTTGCTCGCAAACACACCAGAGCCGCATTGAGCGAGATCGGCCACTACTTCGGCCGTCGGAGCCACAGCACTGTCATTTCCGCCCAAAAGCGCGTTGACGGCTGGATGGCCTCGGGCAAGCCGCTCGATCTGCCCGAACACCACTGGCCGGCCGACGACGCCATTCGTCAGGTCGAGCGCCGTCTCGCCGCCGGCTGATTCCTTCGGCCCGATGGCCGCAAGGGCATTGACGTTCTGCGCTTCGATGGGAAAATATACACATCGATGCCTCCCGTCCACTTTTGCCCCGGACAACGATGAAAACTCAACTTTGCGTTCTTGGCGCCGGGCCCGGCGGATATGCCGCCGCGTTCCTCGCCGCCGATCTCGGCATGCAAGTCACTCTGGTCGACCTCGAACCTCGATTGGGCGGTGTCTGCCTGTTGCGAGGATGCATCCCCTCGAAAGCCCTGCTGCACGTCGCCAAAGTCATGGCCGAAGCCCGCCACCTTGCCGATTGGGGCGTCGCCTTCAATCAGCCGACGATCAACGTCGACGCTGTCCGAACTCGCAAAGACAAAGTCATCGCCGACCTGACCGGTGGACTGAAACTCCTCGCCGGCAAACGCAAGGTCACCGTCCTCCGCGCGCGAGCAACCTTCGCTGATTCACAAACCCTGCAACTCGAATCGGTCGATGGCCAACCGCTGGCCGACGATCGCGTCCAATT
>JAEWUR010000509.1 GCA_023397045.1 Planctomycetota bacterium | reverse complement strand
AGTCAGGCCAGGTCGCTCTGACGCGCGGACCGAACGTGTTGGCGCTCGATCGCCGCGTCACCAAACCGTTAGCCGGCGTTCAGGCGACCATTCAGGCCGACGCGCAAGGCATCGTCCCGGCTGTCCGAGTTGCCGGAGACCTGCCGCCGGGCATCGCGATGGCGTTCGACGTGCCTTGCAAGACCGCCGACGGCCAGACGGTCACGTTGCGAGTGTGCGACTACGCCTCGGCCGGCCGAACCTGGAACGACGAATCGGCATTGCGAGTCTGGATGCCGCAGCCATTGAACCTCGAATCGCCCTTCGC
This sequence comes from Planctomycetota bacterium, assembly GCA_023397045.1. Classification (GTDB taxonomy): domain Bacteria; phylum Planctomycetota; class Planctomycetia; order Pirellulales; family Thermoguttaceae; genus JAEWUR01. The sequence continues at coordinate 5,215 of JAEWUR010000509.1, read as the reverse complement.
ACCATAGTGCTTCGTCGACGTTCAGCGGCCGTCCAAAAACAAGTCCCCTCTCCCTTTGGGAGAGGGGCAGGGGGTGAGGGCGGCCCTGCATCGTGTCTGTTACTACTCACTGCGAGCCGGCACGCTCGCGCGGTACTCGTCGACCTGTAGCCCGATCTGCTCGAAGGGGATCCGTTGGAAGGCCGGCAGTTGCTTCAGCACGGGCGAATCGTCGCGGAGCCGGAAATCCATCGCTCCGGCGTCCTGGAAACCAACGTCCTCGTCGGTGACAAGGTTGTCGCCGATCTTGCCGAACTTGACCACCTCGTCGGCCAGATACATCGGGCCGCAACGATCGATCACGTTCAGTCGGATGACGTTGCCCTTCGGCGCCGCGGGCTGGTCGTCCAACAGCGTGAGCAACTGCGGATACCGCTCCGACCAAGGCGGCTGCCGGTAGGGCATCGCGGCCAGCCGTTGCGGCATGATGCCGCCCGGATCGACGTGGTCGTGCATCCAGTTCAATCCGCGGTTGTCGAAATGGATCGAATCCTTGCAGTCGAGCATCAGGTTGTTCTCGATCACGTTGTCGCGGCCGCCGCCGATGAGCATCGCACGGCTCGTCTTGTAGATGACGTTGCCGAAAACGGTCGTACCGCTGGCGCAATCGTCGAGGTAGACGCCCTGTGCGCCGAATAGTCCCGGCCCGCTGACGTGATGGATGAAGTTGTACCGGATCACGTTGCCGCGGACCGTCCAGTCGCGGCCGGTGTAGAAAACGCCCACGTCGCCCGTCTCGCGGCATACGTCGTGGATCTCGTTGAACTCCATCACGTTCTCGTTTCCGAGGAAACTGATGGCCCAATGCGGCGCGTCGTGAACCAGGTTGTGGTCGGCCCGATTGCCCACGCCGGTTAGTTCAATCGCCGGCATGTACGTCCGTTTCAGCCGGGCGAAATCGTGGACGTGGTTGTTCGTGGCGAAATTGCCGGCCGGCGTCAGCGTCGTGCGATCGCCGCCGCCGATGCGAATGCCGGCGTTGACCTGATACACGTCGCACGAAACGGCGCCATTGTCGCGGCCGCCGTCGATCACAATGGCCGACGCGCCGACGTTGCGAACCGTGCAACCGGCGATCCGATTCAACCGGCCGCCCTCGACCCGAATCCCGTCGCCGCGCGTGGTCTCGACCGTCAGGCCGCGAAGCGTGACGTAGGAGGTGTTGTTCAACCGAACGACGGGCGACTCCAACGTGGAGAACACGATTCGCGCATTCTCAATCGGCTCGGGCGGCCAAAGATAGACCACGCCCGACGTGCGATCGAGATACCATTCGCCGGGCTCGTCCAACTCGGCCAACACATTCACGGCATAGTATTGCTGGCCCTTGCGATAGCCGTAATTGTGCTGCGGCGGGGCTAATTCGATGATTTTCGTTGCAGGGTCGATCGACGCGATCTTCTGATAATCTTCGGTCCAATCCCAGAACCAGTAGCCGTGCAGCCATGCGTCGTTCTCGCCGATCCACCGACGGGGCCGGTCATCGTCGTAGATGATCTTGCCGGCCGCATCGCCGACCGTGCCGCGAATGTCAACCGGCTGGCCGCCGGTCACATCGACAATCTTCACGAAACCCTTGTTGGGCCACCGCGCGAGCGTCAGCGCTTGGTCATTGAAAAACAGTTCGCCGCGCTTGCCATCGGGCAAGATGCCGCCGAACTCCGTGATGCCCTGCGCTTTTAGATCGGCCTGGACCACGTGTTTCCGGGCGTCAGGGACCCATCGCTCGACGATGGCTGCGTCGGCGACCGGCCGAAAGGCTTCGGCGGGAATCCGCCGCCCGCCCATCAAACGAACTTCCTCGCCCGGCTCGGCACGCCAAACGACTGGAGCGTCTTTCGTGCCTGAGTCCTGCTCGGAAAGTTCGATCGTTTCGGCGATTGGATACTCTCCGTCGCCAATCCATACGGTGATCGGAGATCGTGCGTCTTTCTGTTGTGCAATCTGCTCGCGAACCGCGTCTTTTGCACGCTGGAGCGTCTGAAACGGTCGATCTTCTGTGCCGGCGTTGCTGTCGTCGCCGTTCGGAGCCACGTAGACGTCGGCATTCGTCGAACCGCCGGCGATCAACAACAGTGCAGACAGAACTCCACACAGAAACTTGGAGGCCAGCATGGCAAACTCCTTTGTGAAGGAAGGGAGGCGAGGCGGGCAAGAAAAACGGACAAAACGACGCGGTCGCGCATCGGCGACCGCGCCGATTTCAGATATCAATGTTGGGGTACTCGGGTTTCGGACCACCCTCACCCCCGGCCCCTCTCCCGGGCACCGACCGAAGGTTGGTCGGCGGGAGAGGGGAGGCGTTTTTCATCACTATCCACTATCCACTATCCACTATCCACTAACCACTATCCACTAACCACTACTTCGTCGCTTCTTCCGGCTTGAACACCGCGTGGCAGTCTTCGCAACTGATGTTGAGCTTTTCCATCGCCGCGGCGGCGGCCTCTTCGTCGCCCTTGTGGATCGCGGCGTTCACTTCGCCGGCCAAGTCGCGGGCGGCGGCCGAGAACTCCTGCCACTGCTTAACCTGGGCCTCGTCCTTCGTCACCGAGGTGTCGGCCATCGTACCCTGCGCGATAACCGCCAACACGGCCGTATAGCCCTGGGTGTCCTTGGCCTTCTTCTTGAAGTTCTTGCCCTTGATCTTCATCTTCAGCTTCGTATTGATCAGCGGCACCTGCTTCATCAGATCGGGCAGCGAGGCAACCTTCTCCCACTTCAGTTCGACGTCGCTCTTCTTCTTCGCGGCAGCCTTCAACTCATCGACGGCCTTCTTCGCCGAGGCATAGTCGGTCGACGCCGCCACGTCATGAGCGGCCTTCATCAGCGAGCCGGCCGATTCCTGATACTCGTTCTTCTCATCGTGCAGACCCAGGGCCAAAGCAATCACGATCAGCGTGTTGGCGTCCTTCGCGACCTTGTCCTGCCCATCCTTATAGTCCTCCTCGCAGGCGACGGTCTTTTCGAGACTCTTGATGTAATCGTTGGCCTGGTCGACCAGATCGGCCGCCGGGGCATAACTCGAAACCTTCGGCGGTTCGGCCGAGTGCGCCACGCCGGTGGCGAAGATCATGCCGAACGCGGCAACGAATGCAAGGACCGGAATCGAACGGTTTTTCGACAGCGTCATGGAGTCTCTCCTGGAGAAAATCGCCCTGGCCAGGGCAAAAGGTGGGATTCGAGGCCATCGCACGGCAAGGGCCAATCACGATTTTTCGCCGCGCGTACCCTACCCAGTTTGACACATTTCCCCCACGTCTGTCAAGTCCGGGCGTGCGTCCCTTCCATTCACGCCTAGTCTGGTTACAATACGCCAATTGACATTTTCCGAAGGATCGTCATGGCCAAAGCAACCTATAAAGACGCCGGTGTGGATCTCGATATCTACCGGGACGCAATGGCGCGGTTGCCGCGGCTGCTGTCTCGCACCTACACGCCCCGAACTATCCCGCTTCCTGGGGGATTCGCAGGGCTGTTCCAACTCGACTTCACCAATCAGCTTTTCGCGCGTCGCTACAAAGACCCCGTGCTCGTCTCCTGCACCGACGGCGTCGGCACGAAGCTGAAGGTCGCCATCATGGCCGGCCGGCACTCGACCGTCGGCATCGACCTGGTCGCAATGAGCGTCAACGACGCCCTGTGCTGCGGGGCCGAGCCGCTGTTCTTCCTCGACTATGTGGCCATGCCCAAGGACGATCCGGCGCGGCTCGAACAGATCGTCGACGGAATCACCACCGGCTGCATCGACGCCGACTGCGCCCTGCTCGGCGGCGAGACGGCCATCCTGCCCGATATGTACGCCCCGGGCGATTACGATCTGGCCGGATTTTGCGTCGGCGTGGTCGAAAAGGACCGTGTGATCGACGGCCGTGCGATCGAGCCTGACGACCTCGTGATCGGCGTCGCCTCGACCGGGCTGCACTCGAACGGTTTCAGTCTCGCGCGCAAAATCGCCTTCGACATCGCCGGCCATACGGTCGACGACCACGTCGAGGAACTCGGCGAAACGGTCGGCGAGGCTCTTTTGCGGCCAACGAAGATTTATGTGCGTCCGATCCGCCAGGTGTTGAACTACTACCGCGTGAAAAACGTGGTGCATGGCATCGCCCACATCACCGGCGGCGGCCTGCACGAAAACCTCGAACGCATCTTGCCCGAGGGCATCCAAGTCGAGATCGACCGCGGCAGTTGGACGATCCCGCCGGTGTTCACGTGGCTCCAACGCCTCGGCGAGGTCGATCAGGCCGAGATGGACCAGGTCTTCAACATGGGCCTCGGCCTCGTGCTGGTCGTCGCCCCGTTCTATGCCGAAAGCATCCGCCACCAACTTTCCCGCGCCGGCCTAGAAAACTGGCTCATCGGCCGCGTCAAAAAAGGCCCGAAGGGCGTGGTGTGGGGCAGGGCATAATCGTCCCTATGTTACCACCACTGCCAAAGACGCTATTGAGGACTCTCGCGGCTACGTCTCGTCGCATAATGAACCATAACGACGAGCCAGCCGAATGTCCGCGGCGGCGGCCCGAATGACTGCTCGGCAAAGCCCTTCTCCCTATATTTTCGAACCACCTAAGGTCTAATCCGCCGACCTTGCCTCTGATTCAAATCCCTTTTGCCCCCGGTATCGTCAGTCCTTTCCGAAACGGATTGACGATCTTCAGGCCAAAGAAGTCGTCATTTTCGGGAATATCCTCCGAGTAGAGAACCGTCGCCCGATAATGGAGACATGTTGCCACAATAAGCGCATCCCAGAAGTGGATGCCGTACTCCTGCTGGAGCGATTGGCAACTCGGCCACAATTCAGGAACGGGCAATAGAACAACCTCGGCCATCTCCTGCATATCGGCAAGCGACTGCCACGCTTGATCATCGGTGAATCCAAAAGGCCTCAATTTCCTTGCTGCCGCGATGAACTCGCAACCCACCTGCCAAAGCAACGCAATTGGCTCGATGGTTTCGATCAACTGTTGAGCAGCCACTTGCTTCTGCGGGTCACGAACGTCATGGCAATAGATCCAGACGTTGGTGTCAATCGCGTTCATGTAGATCGCCTCGGCAAGGATATGGCCCCGACGACCGAACGGTCGATTGACGAGAGCGAGTCAGAAATCGCTGCCGCGCGGTTTTCCGTGAATCGGCTTCCGTCTGCTCGCGAAGTGAAATGACAGCCTCGACA
>JAEWUR010000498.1 GCA_023397045.1 Planctomycetota bacterium | reverse complement strand
GACCAGACCATCGGCGAGGCCGCCAGAACGCTTGGACACTCGTTGGCGATCGCCTCGCAGTCGTCCGCCGTCAGCCGGGTGCCGGTGCCGCGGCCCTGGTCGACGCCGCCGCTCTGCCGGCTTTGCGGATAGACCACCAACAGGTTCGTGCCGAACCCTTGGATCGCGCCCTGCAACAGCGCGTTGGCGCTCTGGCCGATCGATACCATCGCCGTGACCGCCGCAATGCCGATCACAACGCCCAAAACGGTCAAACCCGCCCGGAGCTTATTCTTTCGCAGCGCCCGCAATGCGACGCGAAGCGTCAGGAACACATTCATGGCATCTCACAAGTTCAACGTCGGCGAGGCCATACCCGTCACAATCTTCTGCTCCTCTTTCAACTCGCCCTCGGCGACTTCCGAATACTTGCCGTCGCTCAGCCCAATCACAATCTCGACCGCCTTGAGAAAATCGCCGTCGATGATCCACACGTGCCGCCGATTCTTCTCTTTCTGGGCTTCGGCCTTCTCCTTGGCCGACAGCGTCACCACCGTGTCGTCGTCCTCCTTGTGCTCGTCGTTCTCCGGCTTCGCACTGCCACCGTCGAGAAGCGGCCGATCCTCGGGCCGCACTTGTTCCGACTTCGGAAAGAACCGCAACGCCGCATTGGGCACGCGAAGCACCTTCTCGTGTTTCTCGATCTGGAACGTCAGCGTCGCCGTCATGCCCGGCAACAGTTTCAATTCGGGATTCGGCGATTCGACAACCACCGAATAGGTCACCACGTTCTGCGTCGTCGTGGGATTCAGCCGCACCTGATGCACCTTGCCCTCGAAAAGATCGTTCGGATACGCGTCGACCGTGAACGTGACCGGCTGATCGCGCCGTTGCGCATCGCGGATCAATCCGATGTCCGCCTCGTCGACCGACGCAAACACGAACATCCGCTTCTCCATGTCCGGCGCCACTTTGAACATCTCGGGCGTTTGGAATTGCGAGGCGACCGTCTGACCCGTGTCGACTTTCCGATCGATCACGATGCCGTCGACCGGCGCCTTGATGACCGTGTAGCCCAAGTTGATTTCGGCCAATTCGAGCGAGGCCTCGCTCTGCTGGATCGCCGCCTCGCAGACGGCCACCTTCGCTTTGGCCGTCTCGTAGGCAGCCTTGGCCAAATCGTAGTCGGCCTCCGAAATCGCGTTCTTCGGCACGAGCGTCTCGGCGCGTTTCCACTCGCGCTTCGTCTGCTCCAGCGTCGCCTCGGCCTCCATCAGATTGGCCTTCGCGCTGGCCAGCGAAGCCTTCGACTGATTCAGTTGGGCCTTCGGAATCAGCGGATCGATCTCCGCCATCACCTGATCTTTCTTGACGTGATCGTTGAAGTCGACACAGACCTTCTGAATCGGCCCCGAGACGAACGACCCAACCTGGACGTTCAATACCGGCTGCACCGTCCCGCTCGAATTGACCGCCATCACGACCTCGCCGCAACTGACCGCCTCCTCGCGATAGCGAGGCTTGTTCCGTTCCTTCCAATACGCCACCAACGGCGGGAGCGCAAACCAGTAGAGACCGCCCAGGACCAGAAGAACGACCGTGCTTTTGATCGGAAATCGCATGAGGCAGGTGCGCGTCCAGGTGACTCGTAAATGTTCCCCCATCTTAACAGACACGCCCAGCGGTGTCGAGAAACTGCCGTTCGGCCGGGGGGGGATCGGTCGCGTCTGCTCCAACGACTCCCGTTGACTCTATTCGTCTACCGTTGCCGACCCTTGATGGTTACGGCAGAAAACTTCGAAAATTGACTCCACCCCCGCTACGGGGTACGATTACGTTATGAAACGACACCATCTCGAACAACTCGCCTCGCAACTGCTGGCCGGCGAACTGTCCGTCGAACAATTCGTCCGCGAGGCCGATCCGCCAACCATCGCCGACACCGGCGATGCCCGCGTCGACGTCGACCGACGTCGCCGCTGCGGTTTCCCCGAGGTCGTCTTCGCCGAAGGCAAGACCGTCGACGCCATGACCAATATCTTCGAGGCATTGCTCGAACATGGAGCCGACGTCCTGGCCACGCGCATGTCGGCCGACAAGGCCACGGCGCTGCTCACTCAATTTCCCGACGCTCGATACAACGAAATCGGGCGGACCTTTCGAATCCCACGACCAACAATCCACGAAGGACGCGAAAAACACGACGCGAAGAAAGAAGATTGGCGTGATCCAGCAGGCCGCGTAACCATCGTCACCGCCGGGACCAGCGATCTGCCGGTCGCCGAAGAGGCGCGCGAAACCGCTCTATGGACCGGAGCGTCCGTGCGATTTCTGCCCGACGTCGGCGTTGCCGGACCGCACCGCCTCACGGCACATCTCTCCATGCTGCAAGACGCCGACGCCGTCGTCGTCGTGGCCGGCATGGAAGGCGCACTGCCGAGCGTCGTCGGAGGCCATGTCGCATGCCCCGTCATCGCGGTGCCCACCAGCGTCGGCTATGGCGCCAGCTTCGGCGGAATCGCGGCCCTGTTGGGAATGCTCAACAGTTGCGCCGCAAACGTCACCGTGGTGAATATCGACGCAGGATTCAAAGGCGGCTACCTGGCGGGCTTAATCGCCCGAAACGTCGCACGAGCAAGAAATACGTGAAAGAGGGAACGTAGGGTGGGTCGAGCGCAGCGAGCCCCACCTGAACTGAAAGGGACAGTGGTGGGGCTCGCTGCGCTCGACCCACCCTACACTCTATCCACCACCCACTATCCACTACCCACTAACCCATGGATTCTCAAGACAACACATTGCCGCGACTGCCGCCGCGCGATCCCGAGTCGCACAAAGGCAACTTCGGCTCGGCGCTGATCATCGGCGGCTCGCGTGGCATGGCCGGCGCCGTCGGGCTGGCCGGAATGTCAGCCTTGCGGGGTGGGGCAGGGCTGGTGCGGCTGGCCGTGCCCGAAACCATCTTGTCGACCGTGGCCGTCTACGAACCGTCCTTCATGACGATTCCCTTGCGCGCCGATCCGTCCGGCATGATCGCCGCCGGTGCCTTGGATCGAATCACCGAATTGGCCGAAAAGGCCCACTACCAGGTTTCGCACAGCCTGCCAAGCGTCTTCGACAGCCTCGCACAATGGGCCGAAAAATCGACCGCCGTCGCCATCGGACCGGGACTCGGCCGATCGCAAAGCCTCGACG
>JAEWUR010000322.1 GCA_023397045.1 Planctomycetota bacterium | reverse complement strand
CTGCCCTGGTGGATCATCCTCGGCGTGCTGCTGTGCCTTCTTGCGGCCGTCATGTGGGTGATTTGACAAGGTGTCCCGAGCTACCATGCCGGGCGCAATGATCCCTTATGATCACGCTTGGCAATTTCATGCGTTTAGCGGCCGCCGGCACGGCGGCCCTGTTCATGCGTTTAGCGGCCGCCGGCACGGCGGCCCTGGATCTGGATGACTCCTTATGACCTCTCGAACCACGGAACGGTTCCGATCGTCGCGCAACTCTGAGCACAACTCATTCTCCCGAAAGCATCGTCAACCGCACGATGTTCAGCCCAATCTTGGCCATGAAGATGCGATAGAGTGCCGGGTGCCAGCCGCCCGGATACTTCTGTTGCATGACGCCGTCCGCCGAGGCCAGGGCAAACAACGCAGGCAAAGACTCAACGCCATCGCCCCCGGCCGCACTCCCGCCTAGGGTAGAGGGGAGAGAAACGGTCAATCCATAATCCGCGCCGAACCGCTCGCGACATTGCATGGCCATCGTCTCAACCGATTGAGAACTGTCCGAAAGCACCAGACCGCCGCGATAAACATCCCCTGCACTTTCGACGCCTGACAGCCACTCGGCCAACAAGCCCCCCGTGCCGCATTCCGACGTGGCAAGCGTCTTTCCGTTCTCCCGCAACAACTTGACCACCGCGTCCTGCAACTGCTCATCGCCCTCGCCAAAAACCAACGTCCCGAGACTCTCTCGGATCGTGGCCGCGGTCGGCTCGATCGCGGTCTGACACTCCTCCTCCGTCGCGCCGTCGACCGCAATGCGAAGCGTGATCGTGGCCTTGCTCGCCGTAATGCCGACCGTCGGCCGGCGGCCGCGCCGGATCATGTCCGACAACAACGTCTCAATCTGGCTCTCGCCGGCGCCAAAACAATGGATCAATCGGCGGCGGATCACGCGGCAGCCGCCTCCCAAAAAATCCACAAGCAACGCCGCCACGGTATCCTCCCACATCTCGATCAGTTCGGCGGGCACGCCCGGCAAACAGATCACTCGGCACGGCCCGCGCCCCTCGCGCGGCACTTCCAGGTCGATGCCCGGCGCTGTGCCATGCGGATTGCGAACCACGCGACTTCCGGCCGGAAACATCGCCTGCAACCGATTTTGCTCGGGCATCGGCCGATTGCGCCGCGCAAACATCCCCCGAATCTCCTCCAACACCTCGGCATCGAATCTCAACGGCCGACCTGCCGCCTGCGCCAACGCCTCGCGAGTCAGATCGTCCGCCGTCGGACCAAGCCCTCCGGTCATGATGACGATGTCCGCCCGATCGATGGCCATGCGAAACACCTCGACGCACGGCAACAACTCGTCGCCGACCGTCGAATGATAGAGCGTGCGAACCCCAATCTCTTCCAGCCGTTGGCTAACCCATTGCGAATTGGTGTCCAGCAGTTGTCCGCTCGTGATTTCGTCGCCAATGGCAATGACTTCGGCATTCATGATGATTCTTCTCAGCGCCAGCTTGATAATGTCGCAATAGCCGAGGGCCAACAGCCCCCGGAATGTTGCAGCCCGTGCGCCACTGGCCCCGCCCGTGTGCCACTGGCCCCGCCCGTGTGCCACTGGCTCTGCCAGTGCCCCAGCATCTCCCAAAATCATGCCCCCCGCAAACCTGACGCACAACGCCCGTGTGCCACTGGCTCTGCCAGTGCCCCGGCATCTCCCAAAATCATCCCCCCCCGCAAACCTGACGCACAACGCTAGCCCGCATTTCTCACGACCGTAGGTTATGCTTCAGCATAACAGGACGTTGTCTGCCAATGTGTTATGCTGAAGCATAACCTACAGCCTGTCGGCATTTCAGCCCGTGTGGCGAGAAATGCGGGCTAGCGTTGCGAAACGATGGGCTGCTCCGTATAACCAAGTCGGCCTCGATCGTGGGCGTTCACCAAAACGCGTAACTTGGCCGGGCTGTCAGGCAATTGAAACTGAACCACCGCCTTCCCATCCGCACCCGCAACTATCCGCGGATTCCAATAGACAACAATTCCCCCCTCTCCCGACTCCGGAGAGCTGCCTGTGGTGAGGGCCGTCTGCCTCCCCTCTCCCGATTCGGGAGTGGGGCCGGGGGTGAGGGCGGTTGGCCCCTGCAATCGCTCCCCATCCCCTCCCTCCGCCCCCAACGCTTCTTTCCCCCATTCACAACACGACGAAAACGGCACCGCCGTGTCCTCACCAACCGACAACGTCCCGGGATCGGCCAAGATCACGCCAATGATCAAACAACAGGTCGACGCGCCGATCGCCGCAACCCAAAGATGAATGCCCGAAACAATCCGCATCATTCCCAACATCGCCACAAGCAGAACCAATCCCACACCGCCGAAAAAACTGCCCGTCGTGAGCGTGTCGAGAATCTTGGTGCGGTTGACCTGATATTCCTTCAGACTATTCTCGTAGTCCGAGCGAATCTGATCGAGATTGTCGAACATCAGCGGCGGCGCAACAACGCCCGACACCGGCTCGACGCCCAACAGCAGATCGAGCGCCACCGTCGGCGACGCGATGCTCCTCTCGGCTCCTGCGTCCTCCGATTCCGCACTCTTCCCGGTCGGCCGCTTGTGATTCTCATTCAAATAGTAGTCGGCCGACCCCGTGCTTTCGACGCGACCGATGCGACTGGCAAGCAGGAAATAAGCCGGAATCGACGTCCGCTCGCCATCCTCGCCGATCACCGCGACATCGAACACAGCCTCGGCCGACTCGCCCTTCTCGTCCAATGCCGACAGCGTCATCTCAACCTCTTCGCCCGGGCCATAACTCTCCTTCAGCCCCTCGACCCGAACGTCGAGCCGTCGCATCGGACGGCGATAAACCCAACGATCGGCCATCGCCCTCGGCGGCGATTGGCCGTAGTCAAAGACAACCAATCGGATGGCCCCGGCCACGTCGTCGCCCAGTTCGATGGCAACCGGATTCGCCCCGGACAACCCCGCCCTCGTCACCAACGGTTGCTGGCCCACTTCGATGCCTTGACAGTACGCCACCGCGATCAGCGGTCGGCCGGCCTCGGCCGCGCGA
>JAEWUR010000313.1 GCA_023397045.1 Planctomycetota bacterium | reverse complement strand
CTCGTTCTGCACCGCGAGCATCAGATACACGTCTTTCGCGATCTTTGCGCATTCGGTCTTGCCTTGCTCGCTCATCTCCGACGCGACCTGCTCATTCAGGACTCCGCGCTGGTAGACCACGGCCGTGGCGATCACCAAACCCGTCAATACCGCACCCGAGGTGCTCAACAGAACGATCTTGTTACGCAGTCGCATAATAGACTCCTTGGAATTGTTGTCAAAACGGCATCTTCACGGGCGGCGCTGCGCCCGTGAAGACGCCCTGCCAATCGTCGGCACAATGGCTTTGCCATCGGGCATCCGGCTGACGGTTACTTTCCCGCTTTCGACATCGCTAGCTTCTCATGGGGGCCCGCTCCCGATCCCACGCGAAACTGGTTCACCAGCTCGCGCAACGCGGTCGCTTGAGCCCCTAATTCTTCACTGCTGGCAGCCATTTCCTCGCTGCCAGCGGCCGTCTGCTCCGTCACCGCCGAAACGCCTTGGATCGCCTTCGCGGCCTCCTCCGTGTTCGCGGCTTGCTCGACCGTCGCGGTGGCAATCTCCGTAATCTTCGAGGCGGTCTCCTCCGCCGCCTGGATGATCTGCTTCAACGCCTCGCCCGTCTGAGCGCTCAGCTCGGCTCCCTCCTCGACGCGCTGCGTCGATTCGCGAATGAGCGCCGAAATCTCGCGGGCGGCCTGGTTCGAACGCTCCGCAAGCTTCCGAACCTCGTCGGCCACGACGGCAAAACCCATGCCGTGTTCGCCGGCTCGGGCGGCCTCGATGGCTGCGTTCAACGCGAGCAAATTCGTCTGGCTCGCAATCTCCGCGATCACCTGAATGATCTCGCTGATCTTCTGCGAGCTGCCGCGAATCTGCTCCATCGATTCGATCGACTTCTGGACCGCGCGACCGCCTTCCTCGGCCATCTGGCTCGATCGGGTCGCAACCTTCGTCGACTCGTTGGCGTTGTCCTTGACCGCGCCGACGCTCCGAGCCAACTCCTCGGTCGAGGCCGTCATCTGCTCGACGCTCGCACTCTGCGTCTGAGCGCCTTGTGCCAGGTTCTGGGCGCTCTCGGCAATCGTTCGCGAACCCTCGGCAAACTGGTTCGCGCTCTCGCTGATCTGCTCGATCGCGCCCCGAATGCTGAGAATCACCGAATTCACGTTGTCGCGCAACAGACCATACGCGCCCGGATAGTCCTTCGTGATCGTCGTCGTGAAATCCTTGTCGGCCAGACGCTGCATCACGTTGCTGATGTCCTGCGACGGCACGGCGAATCCCTCCAGCATGTCGTTCATGCCTCGGATGATCTGCCGGTACTCGCCGCGATACTTGCTGTCGTCGGCGCGCGTATCCAGTTCGCCCTCCGCGGCGGCCTTCGAAAGATACTTCGCCTCTTCGATCATGCCGCTGATCGCGTCGATGCACTCGTTCAGGTTGTTCTTAATCTCGTTGAAGTCGCCGCGATACGTCTCCGTGATCTTCTCGGGAATGTCGCCCTTCGAGATCCGATCGACGTAATTGGCCGCCATATTCAACGGTCCAATGACCGCGTCGAGCGTGTTGTTGACGCCGACCAGAATGGGCCGGAACTCCTGGGTGACCAGCTCGGGATTGCCGCGGACCTGCAACCGGCCTTCAACCGCCGCATCGCCGAGACGCTTCGCCTCGCCGATCAGGTTCGAGAGAACCCTCGATATGCCGCGCGCCATGCCGACGCCCAGCACCAACAGAACAATCGTGCCCAAGCCAATGGCCACAACCATCGCCCAGGCCGAGGCCGTGCTGTCGGTTTGACCTTGCTTGACCGATTGATCCGCCAAGTCCACATTCAGTTTGACGAGCTGCGCCAGAAGACCATTCGACTTCAATTGGCTGTCACGGCAGTTGACCAGCAGTTGATGGCTGGCCTTTTCATACAAGTCATGCGCTTTGGCGGCCAAGTCTTTCATGGCGATTAGTTGCGTCCGCGTCTTCGCCATGGCCGGCGCCAACTCTTCCCTGTAAACCTTGATTGCTTCGTCTTTGTTTCCTTCCTTGACCAGTTGCCGCGCCTTCTGCACGCTTTGATGGAACGCTGCGTGCGCACCCGACGCATCGCGAATCAACCCGAGAAGTTCGGGATTGTCCGACTTCTGCGAGGCAACCCATTGGCCGTAGCGGCATTGCGTGTGGTCGTCGCCGCCCTCGAAAAGCTCACCGTCGTACACCATGGCCGTAATCTTCGTGGCCAACGCGAGGTGATCGACCAAGAAACTCTCGACTTCAGCCCGAAACTCGTTCAAATCGCCGAGTTTCAATGTGTCCAGTTTCGCCATGTCCTCGAAGAACACGTTGTTGTCATTGCGCCAATCCTGCCACGCGGGCACGAATTGTTCCCACAACTGGGCCTCCTCCGCCGTCTGCGGCAACTCCTCGTAAACCTTCCACGCGGCCTCGTACTGCTCGCGCGCAACTTTGATGTCGTCCATTTGACGCTGGCGAATCGCCTCGTCCGCACTGAGATTAATCAATGTGCTTTGTGCCGTTTTGATCTGCTCGCTGCCAATTCGAATCTCCAGCAGCGATTGAACGCTTGGCAGCCGTACGGCGCCAATCTCCTCGACGTGGCCCGACATCTTCTGGATTCCGGCATATCCGACCAGCCCCACGATGACCGCGACAACCACGGCGAAACCAAACCCCGCGAGAATCTTCGTGCCCGTTTTCATTCTGCCCAACATACGTTTTTTCCTTTGTTTGCGATGTTGAAGTAACTTGGACCGGAAGCCAACGACTGCTAATGCATAGGTTGCAACTTCACGCAGGGCAAACCGCCTGCGCCATATTCCCCCCACAACCGACCGAAATGACGCCCAAAAACGCCCCCCACGATATTTCCGCCGTAATTCGACCCACACAGCATACGACCCCTCCACGCAATCCCCCACCTGAGGGGCGCGCCGAAAACCGGCTGAAACGACGGATAACGGGCGCCCCCGCCACCCATCACCCAACGAATGGCGTGGCAACCCTCCAACCCGATTTGCTATAATCCGCGCGTCCATCGCGCTTCCAAGTCAAGCATGCCGGATCGCCGCACGGCGCGGTCATCCGTTCGCGTCAACAAACCGAAAACCTCGCATGCACGGCCGAGCGCGTCCTCGTTCCAAGGAGAAACCACAATGCGTCGACCCTTCGGTTGGATCCTACCCGTCGCCTTCGGCATGATGCTCGGATTGGCAATCAACTCGATCGAACGCACAACGGGCGTCTCGACAACGCCCACCGCGCAGGCCCAGAGCATCGACGACGACCTCAACGAACAGGTCAAAGAGATCAAGAAACAGGTCAAGGAAATCAACAACTTCCTTCAGTCGGGCAAGCTTCAGGTCGTCGTGGCAATCAACCCTGACGCATAAGCACGACCGACAATTTCTATATAATATATATGCCGCCTGCGGCGAGTTCTCACTCGCCAACCGAGTTGCTCGCCAATTCGCAATCGCCTATACTGGCGTGATTCCATCGCTCGCAGTGACGTACCACTGGCAGCGCGCGACAGTCGACTCCCGGAGGTCAGCATGAGTGAGAACACCCGATTGAACCGAGGGCAATGGTTCACCCTGGCGGCGGCGTTTCTGGCGTGGATGTTCGACGGCGTCGAAATGGGATTGTTCCCGCTCGTCGCTCGGCCTGCCCTCCAAGACTTGCTGGCCGTCAACGACGACGCGCTCGTGGCCGTTTGGCTCAGCCGAATCATGGCGTGCTTCCTGCTTGGTGCAGCCATCGGCGGATTCTCCTTCGGCTGGGTCGGCGACAAGATCGGCCGCGTTCGCGGCTTGGTCTTGTGCATGTTGATGTTCTCCTCGTTCACCGGCGCCTGCTACTTCGCAACGGCCGCATGGCATATCGGCCTGTGTCTCTTCCTGGCGGCCCTCGGCATGGGCGGCGCATGGTCGTTGGCCGTCGCGCTGGTCATGGAATGTTGGCCCGAGCGGCATCGTCCGAAACTCGCCGGCCTGATCGGGGCCGCGGCCAATTTCGGTTTCCTCTTCATCGCCGTCGTCGCCTTCACCTGGAAGGTGACGGTCACCGACTGGCGCTGGATGATGTTGGTCGGGGCCAGCCCGGCCATCTTGGCCCTCATCATCGCGTTCGTCGTGCCCGAGTCGGAAAAGTGGAAGGCCTCGGTCAAAAAAGGCGGTCGAAGCCCCGTCATCGAAATCTTCAGCGGCGGATTGGCCCGAAAGACTATCCTCGCCATCATGTTCGCCGCAATTCCCTTCATCGGCACCTGGGCGGCCGTGTCGGCCTACATCCCCACCTGGTCGGCTCAAATCCGCGAGGCGGAAATCGGAAAAACGATGCTCGAACCGAAGGACATTCCCGCCTATGAGGCCGCCGCAACGCCGAAAGAAAAGGCCGCACTGTTCAAATCGGTGCTCAGCACTGAACACTGGGAAGAAGTGCGAACAACCAGTTCCCGCGCCAAGGCAACCGCCCAGATATTCCTGGCCATCGGTGCGATTATCGGCTGTTTCGCGGCATCGATGCTCGGCGCGGCTTTGGGTCGCCGTCCAGCCTATTTCCTACTATGCTTGGCGTCGCTGCTCAGTTGCGCCTACCTGTTCTGGTTGCTTCCGGCCGTTTTCAACCTACAATTCCTCATTGTTGTTGGCATCGTCGGCGGCATCACGGCAGCCTTCTACGGGTGGTTGCCGCTATACCTGCCGGAACTGTTCCCAACCCGGGTGCGAGCCACCGGCCAAGGACTTGCGTTCAATTTCGGACGCATTCTGGCCGCCGGCGGCACCCTCTGCATGGGCCAGTTCGTCGCGATGTTCGGCAACGATTACGGCCGGGCCATGGGAACCATCACATTGATCTACATCCTCGGCATGGTTATCATTTGGTTTGCCCCCGAGACGAAGGGAAAACCGCTGCCCGACTAGTGCTCTGTCAATGTTAAGAATTGGGGTGCCACTGGCTCTGCCAGTGCCAGATTCATGCTACGGGGAAAGGCCGAACACTGGCAGAGCCAGTGGCACACAACCCCAAAATCAAAAGCTGACAAATCACTAGGATTTTTTCATGACGTATTCCCGCCCTTGGATGTTTGCCGGCCTGACCTTCATGATCCTGGGCGTCCTGATGCTCCTGCACCAAGACCGCCAACCCAAGGCCCTGGCCGAAACGCCCGCAAGTCAAACGCCAGCCGATCCGCCCGAAGAACCGAAGTGGCAAAGCCTTTTTGACGGCAAAAACCTCGACGGCTGGGAAGCCCCCAACTTCGGCGGCCAAGGCACGGTCGAGGTCAAAGACGGCCAAGTCATCATCGGACAGGGAAGCCTCATGACCGGCATCGCACGCACCGGCGAGGTCTTGCGCGATAACTACGAGCTTGCGTTCGAGGCCATGCGCCTCGACGGCTGCGATTTCTTCTGCACCACCACGTTTCCCGTCGGCAAGGAATACTGCTCCCTGGTCGTCGGCGGCTGGGGTGGGGGGTTGGTCGGACTGTCGAGCATCGACGGCGCCGACGCCTCCGAAAATGCCACCTCGAAGTTCGTCAGCTTCA
Organism: Planctomycetota bacterium; assembly: GCA_023397045.1. GTDB lineage: Bacteria > Planctomycetota > Planctomycetia > Pirellulales > Thermoguttaceae > JAEWUR01. Next base: position 344 of record JAEWUR010000313.1, on the reverse strand, counting down.
AGGACAACCAGTGGTATCGCATCCGGATCCGGGTGAGCAAGGCCGCCATCGAGGCCTGGATCGACGACGACAAAGTGGTCGACCAAACCCGGGAACACCACTCCTTCGGCATCCGCATCGAATGCACGCTCTGCCGCCCCCTCGGCATCAGCACCTGGTGTACGGCCGGCGCCGTCCGGGCGATCCGCGAGCGCCCACTGTCCGACGACGAGGTCACCGCGATCGAAGAAGACCATCTCTACCAAGACTGAACCGTTCCCTCTCTCGCAGGCTTTCGGCAGATTGGCGGTCCGCCGTCTCCATCAGGACCGCCCCAGCCCTCGCGACCGAACCCACCCTCTCGG
>JAEWUR010000293.1 GCA_023397045.1 Planctomycetota bacterium | reverse complement strand
GTTTGTGAATGTCTTGCAACAAAAAACGAGGGCTGGGCGGTTCACCGCCCAGTCGCCCGACAGAATCGCCACCGCGCCGACCAACCGCCTGCAATTTCGCGACGATTCCATCAAAAACCTTTATTATAGCTGTTGGAATTGTATCATTGTAGGGGACAAGTACTTTTGTCGATTGCTGCCGTCGGCGGCCTGTCAAAATGGGGCGATTTATGCTATCTTGGCACGTCCGATGCGTCAAAACGCGGTTCGTCCGTGGCTTATCGAGCGTGATTCGCGGCGTATCAAGCCTAATATGTGACAAATGAAGCCTCGTCCGTGGCTCTTGAAGTGTGATATGAGAGCGATGAAGTGTGATCCGTTGTGTAGGAAGCGTGATATGCGGCGTAGGAAGCTTCGCCCGTGGCAAACGAATCGCGATATGTGGCATATCAACCCTGTTTTTCGCCCGTCGCGGCGTGGGAGAGAGCATCTAACCTCTTGTCTACAGCGAGGTTAAAGCTCAGAACCCGGAAAGAGCCGGTTGACGGCGGCAAGCCCGCGGCCTACAAAGTCCAGTGCCGCTGGCGACTGGATGGCTTTTCGCTACGACTTCAGGGAGACGCAAAATGAAAAAGCAAACGGCAATTCTGTTGGGCTTGATGACCGCAATAGCCGCCGCAAACGCGGCCTCGGCGGTCACCATCGACACGGTCTTCGTGGGTAACCCGGGAAATGCACCGGATACTCGATATGCAACACCCGGCTTCGGGAGCGTTGGCTATACATATCAGATCGGCAAGTTCGAAGTGACCGCTGGGCAATACTGCGAATTCCTCAACGCCGTAGCAAGGACAGATGTCTACGAGTTGTACCACCCATTCATGTATTCTGATTCCTCTGGCTGTAAGATTCAACAACAGGGCAATTCCGGGAGCTACACGTATTCAGTGGACGCTGACCGGGCTAACCGTCCTGTCAACTATGTTTCGTGGGGCGACGTGGCGAGGTTTGCCAACTGGCTTCACAACGGACAGCCGACCACGGGCGTTCAAGACCTTTCGACGACCGAGGACGGTTCGTACCTTCTCAATGGAGCGACCAGCCGTGAGGGAATGATGACCGTGATTCGCAAGACAGGAGCGACTTGGGTGATTCCCAACGAGGATGAGTGGTACAAAGCGGCCTACTACGATCCGAACAAGGATGGAACGGGTGTGGCGGGTTACTGGGATTTCCCAACGAAGAGTGACGGTTGGACGCGGCCTAACAACGACGTAACGGAACCCGATGGCAGGAATAGTGCGAACTTCCGCACATCTGAGAACTTCGATGATGACTACACGCTTGGTGCCCCCTATTTCACAACCTTGATCGGTGAATTTGAAAACTCGGGAAGCGCCTACGGCACGTTCGATCAGGGCGGCAATGTTGCCGAATGGAACGAAACGGAGATTGACGTCGGTTTGTCACGCGGCTTGCGCGGCGGCAGTTGGGGCGGTACCGTCGACGGGTTGCTGGCCTCAAACCGTATCCTCCTCGCTGTCCCATCGACCGCGAGTACCGGCTTAGGTTTCCGCGTGGCAAATGTCCCCGAGCCCGCCGGCGTCACCCTGTTGCTTGGAATTGCCGCAGTGATGTTATGGCGTTGGCAGCGCAATCGCATTTCGCCTTGATCCGTGACACGTCAAAGCATGTCGACCGGATCGGCGCCAATCTAGGCGAAACACTCGAAAAATGGTATCCTACATACTATGATTGAGGTTAGGTGATGGATTTTTGTTTCGAGTGGGATCCGAGAAAAGCGATGGCGAACCATCGCAAACATGGCGTAAGCTTCGATCAGGCTGCTACCGTATTCTTGGACCCCCAAGCCCTGTCCATCTACGACGATGAGCATAGCGGCGATGAAGATCGTTGGATAACAATGGGGATTTCGGCGGCAGCCGGGTTACTGGTGGTGCATCACACGCACGATGATCGCCCCGGTTCCACAGTTCGCATCCGAATCATATCGAGCAGAAAAGCCACGAAACGTGAAGCCCGTCAGTACGCGGGACAACAACCATGAAAAAACAATATGATTTCTCGAAAGGCGTTCGCGGCAAGTTCTATCGCAAGAATGCCGTGATCAAACTGCCTGTTTACCTCGACAGCGACGTTCAGGTCTTCGTGCAGGAAATTGCCGACTCGAAGAAATCGGACGTCGCCACGGTGGTCAATGATCTGTTGAAGTCGGACATGCGCCTGGCGGAAGTCATCCGCTGATGGCGCAATGATCGGCCAACGTGTTGGAAGACGATTCCCGCAAGCCCTACAATCTACCCGTGTCCTTTTTCCTTGCTTTGCGCTCAATGAGCCTACTTTTTTCATGGAAAAACCATGCCGCGACGATATGCCAGTGAGCTGACCCATCAAGAATCCGTTGATCAGGTGTTCGTCGCCAACGACAAACAGCTTCGGACGAATCGCAATGGAAGCCTCTACCTGCAAGTGAACCTGTCCGATCGGAGCGGCTCGATCGCCGCGCGAATTTGGAACGCCAGCGAAGGGCTTTATAAGTGCTTTGAAAACGGCGACTACGTTCACGTCGTTGGAACCGCCCAACTGTTTCAAGGCGCGATGCAGATCATCGCCACGAAGCTCCACACGGTCAATTCGTCGGACGTGGACG
>JAEWUR010000274.1 GCA_023397045.1 Planctomycetota bacterium | reverse complement strand
CGGCGGCGTCCTCGGATTGCTGCCGTCGGGCACGCCGTTCGGCTTCATGGCGTTTCTCGGCGTGGCGTCGCTTGCCGGCGTGATTGTCAGCCACGTGATCGTGCTGTTCGACTACATCGAGGAGGCGTGCGAACGCGGCGACGCGTTGCACGAGGCGGTCGTCGAATCGGCCCTGGTGCGTCTGCGCCCGGTGCTGGTGACGGTGCTCGCCACGGTCGGCGGATTGGTCCCCTTGGCCATCGAAGGCGGACCGCTTTGGGAACCGATGTGCTACGTGCAGATCGCCGGCCTGTTGGTGGCGACCGTCGTCACGCTCGGAATCGTCCCGGTCGTCTATGTGACGTTCGTCGAGAACGGGCTGATTCGCTGGGAACCGGCGAACCACGATATTCCGAAGCCAGAGGAATTGGCCGCGGCCAGGTGAAGCCACGGCCAGCCCGCGTTTTTATCGATTTTTACGATTCCTCGCACATTGGCTGCGGCGTTCTGTGGCCTTCGTGCCTTACCGCGGGAAGGGTGAATCGGAACGTCGTGCCCTGACCGACGACCGAATCGAGCCAGATGCGGCCGCCGTGCCGGTCGACGATCTTCTTGCAGACGGCCAACCCGATCCCCGTGCCGGGGTATTCCCGGCCGTGCAGACGCTGGAAAATCTGGAAGATCCGATCGAAACTCTCCTTCTCGATGCCAATGCCGTTGTCTTCGACGGCGAAGCACCAGAAACCATCGTTTTGCGACGCGGAAATCCGAATCGCCGGCGACGACGGCCCGCGAAACTTGATGGCGTTGCCGATCAAATTCTGAAACAACTGAATGATCTGCGTCTGATCGCCGTTGACGGTCGGCATCGGTCCGACGTCGATTTTCGCGCCGTATTGTCGCGTCGCGGCGTCCAGATTCGCGCATGCATGCGCGACCGCCGTTTCCATGTTGACCGGTTGTATGGGACGTCGCGTGCGTCCCGCGCGGGAGTATTCCAGCAGATCTTCAATCAGGCGGTCCATCCGGGCCGCGCCGTTGACGATCTGGTTGAGGTAATCGCTGACCGACGCATCGAGCTTCCCATCGAGTTCTTCACGCAGCAGTTGGCAATAGCCCGAGATCGTCAGCAGCGGCGACCGGAGATCGTGGGCGACAATCGAGGCGAAACTTTCCAGTTCGTGATTGCTTCGGGCAAGCTCCTCGGTTCGCGCGGCCACCGCCCTTTCGAGATCCAAAGCGTATCGATCGACCCTTTCGAGGCATGCGCGGCGGACGTACCGCAGAAGCTCAGCATGGTCGCCGACCTTCTCCAAATAGGCGAAGGCGCCGAGATTCAGGGCGTCCTTCATCGATTCGTAGGTCGCCGTGCCCGTGTAGATGATGACCCGCAACCCCTCATCGACGTTTCGAAGCCGTTCGACAAGCTGCGTTCCGCTGAGGTCGGGCAAGCGTAGGTCGACCACGGCCACGGCGATTCCGCGTTGCTGAAGATGGCCGAGGGCCTCTTCAGCCGATCCGCACCCAATGACGTGGAATCCCTCGTCACGGAGCACCTCGGAAAGCATCCGCAATTCGGCCGGGTTATCCTCGACGACGAGAATTTTCGTGATACAGTCGGTCGACATGGTTGGGCACCTTGAATCACTCTATAGAGTGCCACGTTTTCAGCTTCATGTCCAGCCCGGTTTTGGGGGTATCGGGCTTTCCAAATAGGCCGGGGCGTGGTATACTTCTAATGTGCCGAGCGATCTTGCGCCCATAACGTTTCTCTCATCTTACCGGAGGGCTGATCATGAAGGATCTCACGCGCGAACGGCCCGAAATTCTTGCCGCGGCCGAACGCAAGATGCACGCCTGGGCCATGAATGAACAGTTGGCCGACCGCGCCGACCGCTTCCGGGTTTCCGAAAAAAGGACGCAACGCGCGGTGAAGTTCGTGACGATCTCCCGGGAGACCGGCGCCGGCGGAAGCGAAATCGGCGCTGCCCTGGCCAAGCGATTGGGTTGGCAGTTTTTCGACCGAAACCTGCTCGATTGCATGGCCGAACAGTTCCACCTTCCCCGCATGATGCTCGACCTGGTCGATGAAACGCATTGTAGTTGGGTCTACGACGTGCTGGGCACCTGGATGGATCGCAAGATCGTGCCGCACGAGAAGTTCGTCACGTGCCTGTCGCGCGTCATCTCGAACGCCGCCCGGCAAGGCAACAGCGTTTTCATCGGCCGATGCGCGCAGTTCCTCCTGCCGCGAAAGGAAATCCTCGCCGTTCGGCTGATCGCTTCGCCGGAATATCGCATCCAGCGGGTGATGGCGCGCTCGGGCGTAGGCCGATCCGACGCCCGGCAACAGATCGCCGAACTGGACGGCGGCCGCCGCGAGTTTGCCGAGCGTTTCTTCCACCACGACATTACCGATCCGCACCTCTACGACATGGTCATCAACGTCGAGCGGTGCGGTGTGGAAAAAACGGTCGACGAAATCGTCGCCGCGGTTGAGGCAAGCGCTGTCGGGTAGATTTCACGGCTCGCAGGCTTCGCCCCAGATCGGATACCCCCGGCCGCGGATCGGAAATCCGAGTTGCTTATCCGACAGGTAGTTGATCAGCGGCAGACGCTTGCTCCATCGCTTCAAATTGCGGCAAAACAGATCGGTCATGGCATCGATCCGCCAGGAGCTTTGCCCTCCGACATGCGGCGTGATAATCACGTTGGGCATGTCCCACAGCTTGCTTTCCGGCGGCAGCGGCTCGGGATCGGTGACATCCATGACCGCCCCGGCCAAATGGCCCGATTCGATCGCGGCCACCAGATCGTCCGAAACGACCAGCGGTCCCCGGGCCATGTTGACCATCAGCGAGCCCGGCTTCATCTTGCCCAATCGCACGGCGTCGAACATTCCCTGGGTCGACGCGTTCAGCGGCAGGCAGAGAATCAACACGTCCACCATCGCGAGCATATCATCCAACTTGTCGGCCGGCCAAAGCGACTCGACGCCCTCGGGTTTGTCGACGGGAAACAGATCGGTCGCCAGAATCCTGACCTCGAATGGCCGTAACAACTCGACGAGCCGCCGGCCATTGCCGCCGAGTCCCACGATTCCGACCGTGCTGCGCGTCAGATCGCGCGTCGGGCGACGGATGAACTCCTTTTTCTGCTGCGCGCGGAAGAATACCGGCAGACTTCGGGTCCAGGCCGTCGTCAACGCGATCGTATGTTCGCCGACCTGATCGGCCAACACGCCCGAGGCGCTGGTCACGACGATGTCCGATCCGATGACCGACGGCACCAAGCAGTGATCCATCCCGGCGGCCGACGACTGAATCCACTGCAATCGCCCCTTGGCCACTACCCCGTCCCAGTCGACCGGCACCTTGGCATGTCCGCAAAAGATGTCGGCCTCGAACAATTCTTGGCCAACCCGCTCTTGGCCGGCGTCGACGATCTCGGCCTGGGGCATGGCCTCGGCGATTTGCTCGATGTGTTTCGGTTCTACGGGATAGCAGAGGACGATTCGGGGTGTCATGGATCGACGTTTGGGGTGTTGTGTTGATGGGATATGGGTCGACGATCGACCGGAAGACGCCTATTTTGCCGCATTTTGGGGGGCGTCGCCAGTCCTGGCGATTTTTTTGCATAGACAAGCCGCTGAAAGATGTTCGATTGTGCCTTTCCGTGAAATTCCGATCGTGTCTTCCGATTTTTCCGAACCTAGCAGCCTGTTGAAAAAGTGTGCCACTGGCGATGCCAGTGCTGAACTCCCCCCGTTTTCACGGCACTGGCAGAGCCAGTGGCACTCAACCAGCCGCAACCGAGCGAAAAAACCCGTGGTCGCGACTGGTGGACACGGCCGGGAGTGATTATAATCGGGTTAGATACGGACACGTGGCAGCATCCCCCCGTGTGTGCGGTCAACGGCAACCGAGCGTCCCCACCTGCGACCGCATCCAACGTTTTGCCCAACCCGCGGAACGCCGCAAATGGCGAAGGAGGTTTCCCCTGTTTAGTCAACGATTCAAAATTGGCGTGCTGGCCGTTGTCGCCCTGGTGGCGCTGCGGTTGGCGTTGGGATGTCACTTCCTCTATGAAGGCGTGTGGAAGATCAAGCACCGCGACGAGTTCTCGGCCGAACCCTTCCTGACGCAAGCGAAAGGCCCAATCGCGCCGTTGTTCTATGCGATGGTCCCCGACCTGAGCGGCGAAAAGCAGTTGGGCATCACGACCCACGCCAACGGCAAGAAGTCGCTTAGCTCGGAGCCGGTGGCCTCGCGCTGGAACGAGATCCGGCAGGAGTTCGTCGACTTCTATCGACCGGTGGAAGGAGCCGGCGAGGAGGCCGTCGCCGAATTCGAACGCCTCGAACAATCGGCCGAGCGCACCTACAAAGACTACTGCAAGA
>JAEWUR010000264.1 GCA_023397045.1 Planctomycetota bacterium | reverse complement strand
GCCGGTCTATGAGGTGGTGCAGGATCAACTGCTGCCGCTGAGCAAGACGGTCGAATGGGGCCCGTATGCGCAATACAACATCACCGGGCAGCTTAACGAGCATCCGCGAACGGCGATTGCGGCGAGGGCCGGCGATGCCCGGGATAGGTATGTCGAGTTTTACGACAAGCTGACGGGCGACGTGTGAGCCGCGTGAGCAGGAACTACTGATCTTTCGACCATTCGAGCACTTTGACTCGCGGCTTCGGCAGTTCGAACGACGTGGGGTGGATTTCCTGCTTGTGCATGAGCGGCTTTGGGGCGGCCGTGGCCGTGGCCGTGGCTTGTTTCAGGAACTCGGGCGAGGCGTTTTCGAGCATGAAGACCTCGCTTTTGGCCTCCGGATTGTTCCGCGGTCGGACGATGATGACGATTTCGGAGCCTTCGCGTTTCTCGTGACGGATTTCGTCCAAGGCGGCCTGCTCGTGGGGAGGCAGAGGCGCGTCGGGCTGGGCGGCCGAGGTCGGTTCCGGCGCGACCGGCGCGTTCCACGACGCCAAGTTAATCGGATTCGGCTCGGCCGGTGCGTTGTCGGCGACCTGCGGACCGAAACTTTCGCTGGGCGACTGATAGATGAACGCCAATTTCATGCGGTCCAATTCCGCGCAGATCGAACCGAGCGCGGCGAACAGTCCTTCGCGGTCGCTCGGGTCGGCGGCGTTGCAGACGCCGATGACGTAGCCTTCGCGCGAGAACAAGCCGCCGCCGCTACGACCTTCGACGGGTTGGCCGGCGACTTGGATGTTTGGCGGGCCGGCGAACTTGTCGAGCGAGTTGATTTGGCTGTGCCGGGCGGTCGGTGCGTCGCCGCTGTTGCAACCGATGCTGACGACCGGCATCCCCCGTTCGATTTGATAGCCGGGCGGAGCGATGCGGGCGGTGACGACTCCGGCGGGTGCGGGGATGGCCACGAGTCCCAGGTCGCGGTTTTCGGAATCGTAGGAAACGAGCCTGCCGATGACGCGTTTTTGGCCGCCGGGACCGAACAAATCGACCTCGATTTTGCCTTGCCCTTTGGAGTCGCGGAAGATGTGGCCGCAGGTGAGGATCAGGGCTTCGCCGCTTCGTGCGTCGACGATGGTGCCTGATCCGCAGGAATGGCCGTCGGGATCTTCGACGCGAATTCGCACGCTGGCGGCCAACAGGTTCGCGTCGGGGATAGCGCCGCTCGGCGTTGCCGCGGCAGCCAATGAGGCCGGCGGATTCGGTGCGGTTGGTTGTCCCCAGCCCTCGAAGGGCGCCGTCATGGGCGGAGTCGAGGTGAAGGAGGCAGGTTGAACGGGCGAAGGCGTGTTCTGGGCCAGCATCGTCGGCGGCGCATTCGGCGGCGTGTTCGCAGCCCCGGCCTGACACATACGTTCCAATCGGCTGTAGGTGGTGCCGCCGGTGACGCGATCGACTTCCTTACCATCGACGACCATGACGAAACAGGGAATGCTTTCGACGCGATATCTGGCGGCCAACGGGCGGTTTTGATCGATGTTGACGCGTTGGACGGGAAAGCCTGCCTTGATCAGGGCTTCGACCGTCGGGTTCATCGCCTTGCAGGGACCGCACCAGTCGGCGTAGAAGTCGAACATGACCGTTTGACCAACGCCGGACAACGCAACGGCTACTAGGGCGGCATGCAAAGAGACCATCGGATCCCTCCAGGTCGTGTCGCGAAATCCATTTCGCGCAAGTTATTAGTGCGAGAATAATTGAGGAGGCGACATTGTGACGACAACGGCGATTCGGGACAACAGCAACTTCGGCGGGAATCCGAATTTTTTGCGGTTCGCCTCATATTTAGGGAGCCCCTAGGGGTGCGTTTTTTTCATTACGAAGGTGCGGCATGGCCAAGTAATTGGGGCGGAAGAGGTGTTTTTTTGTGGAGAGGTGGAGAGATTTGGCAATGGTCTCGGCCAAACTGGGATTCTCCGCCGGCTGTTAGCCGCCGGCTCTTGCGAAGCCGCAAGCGGCATAGTCTGGCTTGTGGGAATGCAGACGGTTTCTGGTGGATTCACGGGCCCTCACCCTAACCCTCTCCCGGCGGGAGAGGGGACATGTTTTCTAGGCGGATTGGATGCGGCTTGCTGAGGTGTCGAGGATGATGGCTGCGGCTGCGGCGAGGTCGGTGGAGAGGAAGTCGGGGTGGATGGCGCATTGGCCGTCGCGGCCGCCGCAGCCGGTTTGGACTAGGATGGTCCGGCATCCGGCCTCCGTGCCTGCCGCGATGTCGACCGTGCGGTCTCCGATCATCCAGGATCGGTCGAGGTCGATGTTCATCTCCGTGGCGGTGGACAGGATCATGCCGGGCGACGGCTTGCGGCAACTGCACGGGATTTTCAGATGCGGCACTTCGCCCTCAAAACCCTTTTCGGGGCAATGGGGGCAATAGACGATCCGGTCGAGATACGCTCCTTCGGCGCCGAGCAGCGTTTCCAAGCGGTTGTGAATGCGCTGCAAGTCGGATTCGCTCAGCCATCCTCGGGCGACGGCCGGTTGGTTGGTCACGAGCACGGCCAGGTATTCGGAGCGATTGATTTGACGGACGGCGTCGGCGGCGCCGGGGATCAGTTCCAGCTTGTCGGCGTCGAGGATATGGCCGCGTTCATGGTTTAGGACTCCGTCGCGATCGAGGAAGACGGCGGCGCGCGGGTGGATGCGATTCAATCGGGCGACCTTGCCCGAGATGACGTCGCGTTCGACTTCGCGCAGCCGCTCGGGCGTGCCGATGTCCTTGATATACTCGGCGGTTCGGTAGCCCGAGAGCGGTTGGCCGTCGTCGACCGCTTTGGGAAAGACGTCTCGCCCCAGGTCGAGGCGACGGTTTGGCGGAATGCACCGCAGCAGGTCGCGCGACATGGCATAGAGCGCGGCATTCGCGCAGTTGCCGTAGTATCGGGCCGGGTCATGCGGTTTGGCATGGAATGCGACGATGCGGCCATCGTCGGCGACTTCAAGCAGGTCGCTATCGTGGGGATGATCGTTGGGATGGACGGCCAGCGTCGCGGCGGCGCGGCGGCGCGTGTGGAAACGCATCATGGCGTCGAGATCGACGTCCATGATTGTGTCGCCGTAGAAGACCAGGAAATGGTCGTTTAACAGAGGTTCAATTTGCTTGAGCGCGCCGGCGGTCCCGAGAGGTTCGGTCTCGCGGTGGTAGCGGATCGATACGCCATGCCGGCTTCCGTCGCCGAAATAGTTCTCGACGACCTCGCCGAGATGGCCGGTGAGCAGGACGATTTGGTTGAAGCCGAATCGCCGGGCCAGTTCGATTTGGTGTTCGAGGATGGGTCGGCCGGCTAGCGGGACCATTGGTTTTGGCACAGCCCGGGCGAGATCGCCCATCCGCGTGCCTTTTCCGCCGGCGAGGATTACGACTTGCATTCGTCTGCCTTTCCTTTGGTCAAGGTGGGAGGGTTATGCGAACGGATTCGGTTTTTGGCTTGGTACATTTGTCGCCCTCACCCTAGCCTTTTCCTCTTGCGGCTTCGCCGCCCTGATAGCAGAGCTATCAGGGCCACCCAGCGGTCCTCCGCCGGCTGTTAGCCGCCGGCTATGTAGTTTTGTTCGAGGCTGAGCTTGCGGACATGCGATGGCTCTGGCCCTCACCCTAACCC
>JAEWUR010000256.1 GCA_023397045.1 Planctomycetota bacterium | reverse complement strand
GCCCAACGGCGACCTTCGTTCTCGATCAGCCGGGCGGCCATACCGACTTCGGCCCAGGAGCCCCAGTTGACGCTCAAGGCGGTGCGGTTTTCGTGTCGGCGATGATGGGCTAGTGCGTCGAGGAAGGCGTTGGCCGACGCATAGTTGCCCTGGCCCGGCGAACCGAGCAGTGCGGCCGCGGAGGAGAACAACACGAACAGATCGAGCGGATCGTCGAGGGTCAATTCGTGGAGGTGCCATGCCCCGAGCATTTTCGAGGCCATGACGCGATCGAACCGTTCGCGGTTTTGCTCGCGGAGGACGCCGTCGTCGAGCACGCCCGCCAGATGCAGGATGCCACGCAGCGGCGATTTTTGGCGGAGTTCGGCCAGCAGCGACGCGACGCTTTCTCGATGGCCGATGTCGCATCGGCGCACCTGGACGATCGCTCCGCGGTTTTCCAGTTCGGCGATTATCGCCTTGGCGTGTTCCGACGGCTCGGAACGACCGAGCAGCACGAGGCGGGTTGCGCCGCGATCGACGAGCCACTCGGCGACCTTGAGTCCGAGTCCGCCGAGGCCGCCGGTGATGATGTAGGCGCCGTCGTCGTGTAGTGAAAGCCCTGCGTCGGGCGACGCGATGTCTGCCGATGGAAGCAGCGGCAGCCGGATCAGCCTTGCGACGCGGCGCTGGCCGTCGCGATAGGCGATTTGATCGTCGAGTTGACCGAGGAGCAACTCTTCGGCCAACTGGTCGGCCGAATCGCCGCAGTTTTGCGGGTCGAGATCGATGCGCGTGCAGTTCAGGTTCGGGTGTTCCGAGGCGATGACGCGACCGAGTCCCCAGACCGGCGACTGGGCCAGGCAGAGCGGGTGCGTCGGCTCGCCGGCAGCCTGGGCGCCGCGTGTCACAATCCAAAGGCGCGGCGGTTCGGCCAGTTCAGCCAGGCCGTGAACAATGTCGAGAATGCCGCCCCATCCGTAGCGCTGTGCCGCGTCGAAGTCGGGCGCGTCCGACTGGCCGTTGACGTTCAAGCCGGACAGATAGACGACGCCGCGAGGCTTGGGGTCGGCGACGGCCGCGAAGAACTCGGCGAGGAACGCCCGGCGTTTTTCGGGATCGATATCGGCAGGCGCGAGCGTACACAGGTCGCCTTTCATTTCGAGCCGTTCGGCCAACGCCGCGCCAAGTCGATCGTGCGAATCGAAGATCAGCCAGCGTCCGACGCCCGACTCGGATGGTTCGGCCTCGGCCGAATCCAACGACTTAGGTTGCCACGTCAACTCGTAGCACCAGTCGGGCAGCGGGCCCGCCAGACGCCGGGGGAGCCAATCGCGAGGAACGGATTGCAGTCGCACGCCGTCGAGACGTCCGAACGCGCGGCCCTGGGCGTCGACGAATCGGAGGTCGCCGATGGCGGCGCGATTGTCGTGCTCGCGGAGCGTTGCGATGCAACGGACGTTTGCGAGGTTCTGGTCGTCGATATCGTGGAATTCAACGCGATCAACGCTCATGGGGAGATAGGTCGTGTGGCGGCGCCCGTCGTTGTACAGGATCGCGCGAAGCAGTTGGAAGCCGGCGTCAATGATGCCGGGATGGACGCGGTAGTCTTGAACGTGATCGGCGTCGCGCGGGAGGCGAAGCTCGGCGATGCCGCGGTCGCCTTCGATTTTGCATCGTTGCAGCCATGAGAAGCCGGGACCGGGCGCGACGTCCGATTGGCCGAGCGATTCGAGCCAAGTCGACTCGCCGAGCGCTTCGTCGCCCAATTCGGGGAAGTCGACGGAGAACGGTTCTTCGTCGGAGGATGATTCAAAGCGTCCGGCGGCCAGTTCGACGATGGTTGGTTCGTCGCCGGTGACGGTAATCCCGGCGATGCGGAAGGTGTCATTGGGCGAGACGATGGTTTGGACCGTCTGGGGCGTTTTGTTCAGCAGAAGCGGCTCGGACAGCGCGACGTCGCACAGCGTGCGGCATTGGCCATCCTTGTTGACCGACGCGGCCATTGCCATTTCGAGATAGGTGGCCGCCGGCATGAGCGTTGCGCCTTGGACCTTCGAGTCGGCCAAGACGGCGGGCCGATTCGCCGCGAGTTGCGATTCGAAAATGCGTTCGGCGGTGGCCGTGATGACACGACGGCCGAGCAGCGGATGCGTTGTCTGTCCGGTGGTTGACGGCGAGGCGGAACCGAACTGCGCCGGATCGTGGGAAACGTTGACCCAGTATCGTTTTCGCTGGAAGGGATAGTGCGGCAATTCGATCTTCGTTCGTTGAGCGTCGCGATCGAAGGCCGCCCAATCGATTTTTGCACCGCGGACGTACAATCGGGCGAGGCTGTCGAGCATGGTTTGCCAATCGTCGCGTCCGGAACGCAGCGACGGCAGCCACGCGAAGTTGCCGTCGGGCAGGCACCGTTGGGCCATGCCGATCAGCGTGGGGTTCGGGCCGATTTCGAGGAACAGCTCGCAACCGCGGTCGGCCATCGCCTGAACGCCTTGGGCGAAACGGACGGGCTGTCGTGCGTGTCGCGGCCAGTAGTCGGGATCGGCGTAGGTTTGTGCGTCGGCGACTTGTCCGGTGAGGTTCGAGATGATGTCGATCGACGGCGCCGAGCATTGCACCGATTCGGCCGCCCGACGCAACGGATCGAGGATCGGCTCCATGTGATGCGAATGGAATGCGTGCGAGGTGGCGAGCGTCTTCGATTTGACGCCGGCGGCTTCGAACTTGGCGAGCGCGTCGCGAACGGCGGGTTCGTCGCCGGAGACCACGATGCTGGACGGTCCGTTGAGTCCGGCGATAGCCACGCGGCCGCGATAGTCTTCGAGGGCCTCGACGACCTGCTCTTCGGAGGCGAAGACGGCGGCCATCAATCCACCGGACGGCAGCGACTGCATGAGGTTCGCGCGTTTGGCGATCAGCATTGCGCCGTCTTCGAGCGAAAACACGCCGGCGGTGCAGGCGGCGGCGAACTCGCCGACGCTGTGGCCGATGACGACGGACGGCTCGATGCCCCAACTGCGCCAGAGCGTGGCCAGGGCATATTCGAGGGCGAACATGGTCGGTTGGGTGTAGCCGGTTCGGTCGAGCAGCGTGCCGCTTTGCGGGTCGAGCAGCGACAGCAAGGAACGATCCATGTGCGGGCGGAGCAGCGCGTCGCAGCGGTCAATGGCCGCGCGGAAAGCGGGTTGCGTTTCGTAGAGCGTCCGGCCCATGCCGGCGTATTGAGCGCCTTGACCGGTGAACAGGAACGCGATTCGCGGCGGCTTGTCGGTCTTGCACTCGCCGACGGATAGGCCGGGGGCCTGTGGATCGGACGTCACTTTCCGCAGATTTTCGCCCAGTTGCTCGGCGGTTGATGCCGTTACGGCGGCGCGGTGGCTGAGATGTTCTCGGGTTGTGTTGGCCGAGTAGGCCACGTCGGCTGGGTCGAGCGACGGATTGGCGTCGAGCAGGTCGGCGTATTGGCCGGCCAATTCGCCAAGCGCCTGTGGCGATCGGGCGGAGAGGGTCAAGACATGAACGGGACGTTCGGAGGCTGGCGCGTTCGGCGGTGCGGTGATGTTCGACGGCTCGGTGTATTCTTCGAGGATGACGTGTCCATTGGTTCCGCCGAAGCCGAATGCGCTGACGCCGGCGCGGCGAGGCTGGTCGCCGCGCGTCCAGTCGCGCGCCTCGGTCGGGATTTCCATCGGGACGCCGTCGAGCCGCAAGAGCGGGTTGATGGTTTTCAGGTGCAGATGGGCGGGAATGTGATTGTTGCGGAGCATCAGCACGACTTTGATGATGCCCGCGATTCCGGCGGCGCTTTCCAAGTGGCCGATGTTCGTTTTGACCGAACCGACGACCAAGGGCTGATCGGCCGGTCGATCGGCGGCCAAGGCCGACCGGAGGGCCTCGATCTCGATCGGGTCGCCGAGCCGGGTGCCGGTGCCGTGTGCTTCGACGTAGCTGATGTCGCTGGGGTTCAGGTGGGCATCGGCGAGCGCGGCGCGGATGACGGCCTCTTGGGCCGGTCCGTTCGGCGCGGAGAGTCCGTTGCTTCGCCCGTCGTGGTTGACGGCGGTGCCGCGAATCACGGCGAGGATCTGATCGCCGTTGGCCGCGGCGTCGCTGAGGCGTTTGAGGACGACGACGCCGCATCCTTCGCCGCGCACGTATCCGTTGGCCGCGGCGTCGAACGCTTTGCATCGGCCGTCGTCGGCCATCATGTGGGCTTTGGTCAACGTGATGGTCATTTCGGGACCGAGGATCAAGTTGACACCGCCGGCCAAGGCCGTGTCGATCTCGCCGCGCCGCAACGCCTGGCACGCCAGGTGAACCGTGACGAGGGACGACGAGCAGGCGGTGTCGAGCGCGATGCTCGGTCCGCTGAGATTGAGAAAATACGAAAGGCGATTGGCCAGGATGGCGTGGCTGCCGCCGGTTCCGGTGAAAACGTCCATGTCGAACAATTCGCGGGCTTGCACCAGCGCGTAATCGTTTCCGATCGCGCCGATGTAGACGCCGGTTTTGCTGCGGGCGAGCTTACCGGGCGGGATTCCCGCGTTTTCGAGCGCTTCCCAAGCGACTTCCAACAGGAGTCGGTGTTGCGGGTCGATGCGGATGGCCTCGCGGGGCGAGATGCCGAAGAAATCGGCGTCGAACTGGTCGACTTGATCGAGGAAGCCGCCCCAGCGAGTGTTCATTTTGCCAGGCACCGAGGGATCGGCGTCGTAGTAGTCGTCGATGTTCCATCGTTCGGCAGGCACCTCGACGACCGCGTCACCGCCATTGCAAAGGAGTTGCCAGAAATCGCGCGGATTGTTGCTTCGAGGGAAACGGCAACCGAGGCCGACGACGGCGATGGGCTCGGATTTAGCCCGTTCGACGGCGGCCAGCTTGGCCTGCGCTTGTTTGATGAGGAAGACAGCATTTTGCAGCGGAGTCAACGGTTCCGCGTCATGCTTTGGCCCGATCGACATGATGTTTTTTCCCCGGGGGTCGTTCACGGACTGGACAACTGCCGCATGATAAATGCCTGCATCTCGTCCTGGGTCATTTGCCGGACTTCGTCCAAGATCTGCTGATCGTCCAACGGCGCGGCCGTCACGGCGGGTGACGGCGAATCGGTCGGGGCCGCGTCGACTTGCGGCGCGGCGAGCCATTCGGCCAATGCGGCGATGTTGGGATAGTTGTAGATGGCCGTCGGCGACATCCGGTGGCCCATCCATTGCTCCAATTCGGCGGCGATTTCGACGGCGTCGACCGAGCCCATGCCGAACTCGAGGAACGGGGTTCCGACGGAAACCTGTTCGAGCGGGAGATGGAGTCGGGCGGCGACGCGTTGTGCGAGCCAAGCTTCGATTTCAGGTGCGGCGACCGTTCGAGGGACGGTGGTTGCCGTCGCGACGGCGTGGATTTCGGCGTCGTGCTTGGCCTGCCACGCGGCGACGATTTTCATCTGTCCGTCGAGATATCGCTGGCGCGAGGCGGACCGGCGCGTCTTGCCGCTGGAGGTTTTCGGGATGTCGCCGGCCTTGGCGAGCACGATGGCATGGAGTTCGAGGTCGAACTCGACGGCGACGACGCGACGGATCGCGCCGAAGGCCTCTTCGGCATCGAGATTGCGTTGGCGAGGTTCGATCTCTTGGACCACGACGAGGCGGTCGCGGTTTCCGGCGTCGACGGCGAACGCGGCGCAAAAACCGACGCGAAAGGCGGGATGCGCGCGTTCGACGGCGTGCTCGATGTCTTCGGGATAGTAGTTTCGGCCGCGAATGATGATGACATCCTTGAGCCGCCCGGTCACGAAAAGCTGCCCGTCGCGTAAAAACCCGAGGTCTCCGGTGCGGAGGTAGGGTCCCTCGCCCGTGTCGGCCAAACGGCCGTCGAACATGGCTTCGGTGGCTTCGGGTTGGCGGAAATAGCCGAGGGCGACGCTGGGTCCTTCCACCCAGATTTCGCCGACCCGATCGTCATCGCAGGGCAATCGCGTTTTGGGATCGACGATCAGGATGTTTTGGCCCGGCATGCACTCGCCGCAGCCGACGAAGGTCTGGGCCGCGGCGTCACCGTTGGAGACCTCTTCGACGCGATGGTCTTTTAACGGTTCGGATCGGACTCGCAAAATGGTCGGCGGCGTCAATCGCGGGCCGCCGGAGACCATCAAGGTGGCCTCGGCGAGTCCGTAGCAGGGGAAAAACGCTTCGCGGCGGAAACCGCACGGGCCGAAGGCTTGGCAGAACCGCTCGATGGTTTCGGCCCTGACACGCTCGGCGCCGGTGAAGGCGACCTCCCAGGAACTGAGGTCGAGTTTCTCGCGCTCGTCGGCGGGGATTTTTCGGGCGCACAGGTCGTAGGCGAAGTCGGGCCCACCGCAGACCGAGGCGTGGGTTTTCGAGATCGTTTCGAGCCAGAGTGCTGGGCGTTGCAGGAACGCCGCCGGCGCCAGGAAGGTGCATGTTCCGCCGCAATAGATCGGCTGGATCACGCCGCCGATCAAGCCCATGTCGTGGTACAGGGGCAACCAGCAGACCGCGCTGCTGTGTTCGGTGTTGCCGAACGCCTGACGGATCATTTCAGCGTTTCTTAGCAGGTTCTCATGGGAGATGATCACTCCCTTGGGTGACGACGTGGAGCCGGAGGTGTATTGGAGAAAGGCGACGTCGTTGTTGTCCACGTTGGGTTCGCGCCAATACTGACGGCGATCATCGGCGATGTGATCGACTGCCACCCAGGGACGGTCGAAGATTCCGGCGAGGTGGGGATAGGTTTGTTGGGCGACCTTGTGGTGTGCGCTCGTGCTGAGGATGAGCGAAGGTTTCGCGGCTTGGAAGACCGCCTCGACCGAGGAGGTCAGCCGATTGCGACTTGGTGGGGCCGCGGGTACGGCAACGATCCCCGCATAGAGGCAGCCGAAAAACGCCTCGATGAACTCGAGGCCGGGCGGGAAGACGAGCATCGCGCGTTCGCCCTGTGCGGCAATCGATTGGAGTTCAGCGCCAATGGCCATGGCGCGTTCGTTCAACGATTGGTATGAGCGCTCGACGTCGTCGCGGTTATCGTCGCCGAGGAAGCGAAAAACGACGCGATTCGCGAACTGAGCCGCGCGCGACTGGATGAGTTGGACCAGCGATTGCATGGACAAGGAGTACGGCATAGGTCCCCTAGGACGACGTGCTTTCTTATTGCAAGCGTTGGGTTCATCGGGCCGTGTTCCTTGCCCATTGTGGCTGCATCCAAGCTCCCGATTATAACGAGAACGTCAAGACAAGGAAAGTACTTCCAGGAGATTAAGGTCTATGGGTAGGGTGGGGGTGTTGCGCGATTTTGTGCCGTTTGGAAAAGATGGGTATCGCTTCTTTACCTGGATTTTGAATAAAAATAGTTTCTTAGAGGGGTTTGTTTCCCTTGGTGACGGATGTGGGTTTCGCGTGTTAGAAACGCACTGGACAGGACAAGTGGCCGGGTGCATGCGTCGTTGCTGGAGGTTATACCCCCCAAGAAGGTTGTTGATTTTAGCGGCTTATGTTGATTATTCTGAATTTTGAGGATTTCTCACTCGAGTGAGGAGGTTCTCTGCCGGAGCAGGATATCGGTACAGCGTATTACCTAGGCGCCGACTGTCACGGTCGACCTCATTTTGGTCGCGCCTTTCCTTGAACTGCATTGGGAAAGACGCGACATGCGCAAGAATCTCCATCCGCGCCGCATCTGTTTGGAAGAACTCGAATCACGGCAGTTGCTATCGATCACGTTTCCGTCGATCGGCGACCAGAGCGTCCAGGCCGGCGCGCCATTGAACGTGGCGCTTCAAGCGACCGAGAGCAACGGTCATCCGATCCAATATGTGGCGATGGTCACCGATTCGACCATGCAAACCGGGCAATTCACCGCCGCGGTTCCTCAGGGGAACCGGAGTCTGCGGATTTCGGTCTATTATGAAGGCGCTGAGTATGGCGACGAGATCGAAGGCGACATGGTGTTCCAGTTGGCCGACGATCTTGCGCCGGACGCGGTCGACCAGATCGTCAGCTTGGTGGACGACTACTTTTATGACTATCTCACGTTTCACCGCGTGATTGACGGATTCATGATTCAGGGCGGCGATCCGGACGGCGACGGCACCGGCGGGCCCGGTTACTCGTTCGACGACCAGTTCAGCACCCAATTGCAGTTTACGGGTCCCGGCATCCTGGCGTTGGCCAACAGCGGGTCGGATACCAACGGTTCGCAGTTTTTCATCACGACCGACAGCTATCGGTATGGCGATTTTCGGTACACGATCATTGGTTTTCTGACCGAGGGCGCGGATATCCTGGATCAGCTTCAGCACGTGCCGGTGGAAGAGAATGCCTATGGCACGGAGTTGAGTACACCGGAGTATGAAATCACGATCGACACGATGGAGACGTTCGTGGACGATCGGAACGGCGTGCTGCGGCTTTTCGCGGCGAACGACGTGGTGGCGGGATCGTGTGACGTGACGATTGTCGCGACCGATACGGTGACGTATGAGGCCGTGAGCCAGACGATCCGAGTGTACGTTTCGGAAGACGGTTACAACGACCCGCCGTTTTTGGATACGATAGCGCCGATCGTGACGACGGTGAACACGCCGATCACGATCCAGTTGCCCGGCGTCGACGTCGAGGGTGACGCGATCTATTATGCGGGCGTGAGTGATTTTGACGATCTGGAACTGACGGTCGATTCGTCGACCGGTTTGGCGACGATCACGCCGACGCATGGCATCGTCGGAGTCTACAGTATTTACGTTGGAGTGCGGCCGACCGACTCGAACAACTGGGACACGCAGATGGTTCCGGTGTATATTGCGCCGTCGGCGCCGACCAAGGTGACGCTTGCCAGTGATTCGGACAGCGGCGTGAGCGATTCGGACCACCTGACGCAATGGAATAGCGGCTTGGCGTTCGAAATCGAGGGCGCGGCGCCGGATGCGTGGATCGACCTTTACGCGAATGGCACATGGATCGGGGGCGGTTACGCGGACGACACGACGACAACGATCTACAGCGATTTTGACATTGATTTGGCCGACGGCTACCACATCATTACGGCGACGCAGACGCTGGAGGACTTGGACGTTGAGGTCGGCAATCTGGAGACCGTCGTCAATTTGACGAGTCCGGCATCGCCTGGGCGAACGGTTCTGATCGATACGACGTCGCCCGAGTTCAACTTCACTCCGGTGACGACGGTCAAGGACGGCGATGCCTATCGGTGTCAAGTTAGTGTTTTGCCGGATTCGAGCGGCAGCGTCGAGTATTTTCTGATGCAGTCGCCGCTGGGGATGACGATCAATTCGCAGACGGGTCTGATTTCGTGGACGGCTTCGCTGACCGGAGGCGCCGATCACGAGGTCGTTGTTGTCGTGGCCGACGCGGCCGACAATCTTGCCTTCAAGAGCTTCACGATTCACGTCGCGGCGAAACAGCCGGAGATCACGGTGTTGTACGGTTCGACGGTTCTTGCGTCGGGTGCGGCCGCGCCGATCACGGCATTGAGCGCGATCCGGGGCGGAGTCAGCCCGAGCATCACGCTGACGATACGCAACGACGGCGACGCGGCGTTGTATTTGACGGCGCCGTTCGAAGATACGTCGCATTTCACCGTGAGCGACCCGAAGCTTTCCTCGCTAGCGCCGGGCCAGTCGACGACATTCACGATCACGCTGAAGACGGAGGCGGCTTGGAGCGGCGTTGAGACGATTTCGTTCCTCAACAACGACGGCGACAATGACGGTCGGGTGGAGAGTCCCTTCACGTTCGTCGTTTCGGGCACGGTCGCTCCCTTGTCGGCGACGATGACGGTTTTTGACGGGACGACGCAGGTGGTCAACGGCGCGACGAAGCGAATTGACATCGGCGACGCGGTTCGCGACGGCGTGCCGGCGAGCAAGACGTTCACGATCCGCAACGATGGCGATCTAACGCTTGTGTTGAATTCCGATTCGTTCGCCGATACCGCACATTTTACGGTCGGACAGCCTTCGACGACGACGGTTGCGGCGGGCCAAACGGCCACATTCGTTGTTGCTTTGAAGACGGGCGCGGTCTGGTCGGGCTACGAGACGATTTCGTTCACCGGCAAGGACGCCGGCGCGGCCGATAGCGAGGCGCGTCTGTTTACGTTCGTCGCTTCCGGCGCGGTCGCGAAGAAGCCGGCGGAGATTTCGGTGTTCAACGGCGCCGTGGCGATTGCGGACGGCCAGATGAACCCGGTCGTCGTGGGCAGTGCCGCTCGGGGTGAGGCTGGGCCGAGCATCACGATCACGATCCGCAACGACGGCGACGAATCGCTTCGGTTGTATACGCCATTTGCGAGCACCGAGCACTTCATCGTGAGCCGTCCGACGAAGACTTTCGTGGCGGCCGGCACAACCGCGACGTTTACCGTGACGTTGAATACGTCGGCGGTTTGGTCGGGCACCGAGTCGATCTCGTTCACGAACGGCGACGAAGACAATGGGGACGGCGTCGAGAGTCCGTTCACGTTCGTCGTGTCGGGCGTAGTGACGCCGATGTCGGCCGAGGTAAGCGTGCTCGACGGCGCGACGGTTGTGACGAGCGGCGCGACGAAGCAGTTTTCGTTGGGCAGCGCGACGCGGGGCGCGGAGGGGCCGATCAAGACGTTTACGATCCGAAATGACGGCGATCAGCCGCTCGTGCTCGATCGGGAATCGTTCGTCGATACGGCGCACTTCATCGTCGGCCAACCGTTGGTGGATGCTTTGGCGGCGGGGCAATCGACGACTTTTGTCGTGACGTTGAAGACGGGCGAGATTTGGAGCGGTAACGAGCAGGTTTCCTTCGTCTGCAACGACGGAGATAACGGTGACGGCGTGGAAAGCCCGTTTACGTTCGTGGTCTCGGGCCGAGTCACGGCGATGCCGCCGGAAATCACGGTTTTGGTTGGCGAGATCAACATGGTTGACGGCCAAGCCGACCCGATCGAGTTGGGCGAGGCGACTCGCATGACGGTCGGCGACTCGGCGGTCGTCACGATCCGGAACGACGGCGACCGATCGCTTCGGCTTGCCAGGCCGTTTGCGAGCACCGAGCATGTGATCGTTGGGCAGCCCGGCGATATTCTCCTATCGCCCGGCGAATCGACGACGTTCACCGTGCAGCTTAACACGGCGCAGTTGTGGTCGGGCGTGGAGGAGGTGCTGTTTTATAGCACCGACGCGGACAACGGGGACGGCGTCGAGAGTCCGTTCCGGATTTTGGTTTCCGGTTCCGTTGTTCTGCCGGAGAACGACCAGACCACGATTGGCGGCTATGAGCCGGTGAAGTCGATCTTCCATCTCCGCACGAGCAATAGCGACGGGGCGGCGAATTTCTCGGTTCAATACGGTCCGGCTCGAAGCGGATGGATTCCGATCACCGGCGACTGGGACGGCAACGGCGTCTGCACGGTTGGTTTGTACAACCCGAAGACGTCGACGTTCTATCTTCGCAACACGAACACGCCGGGCGTCGCGGATGTGACGTTTGTCTACGGTCCGGCGGGCAGCGGTTGGACGCCGATCGTCGGCGATTGGAACGGCGACGGCCGCGACACGATCGGGTTGTACAATCCGAAGTCTTCAACGTTCTATTTGCACAACACGAACGCCGCCGGCGTCGCGGACGTGACGTTTGTCTACGGTCCGGCGGGCAGCGGTTGGACGCCGATCGCCGGCGACTGGGACGGCGACCGTCGCGACACGATCGGGCTCTATAATCAAGCGACGTCGGTGTTCTTTCTGCGGAACACGAACACGCAGGGCGTTGCGGACGAGCGGTTTTCGTATGGTCCGGCCAGCGCGGGCTGGACTCCGGTCGTCGGCGATTGGAACGGTGACGGACGAGAGACCGTCGGGCTTTACGCTCCGAACACGACGCGGTTCTATCTGCGATATGAGAACACGCAAGGCGTGGCCAATTCGACGTTTGATTATAGTCTCGCAACTCGGACGTGGATTCCCTTGACGGGCGTCTGGACGCTGGGCGACATGCTCTTGGAGGCCGACAGTATTGGCACGTCGACAAGCGTTTTGAACCTGTCGCAGAGCGATCTTCAGCCGATCGTGGCCGAAGCGATGGCCCGATGGGCCGGCGCCGGCGTTGACGCCGCGGCCCTAGCGCGAATGTCGCAAGTGGAGTTCGTCGTTGCCGATTTGCCCGACGCCGTGTTGGGCAAGGCCGCAGCCGAGCGAGTGACGTTGGACGTCGATGCGGCAGGGCACGGTTGGTTTGTCGATTCCACGCCGGGCGACGACGCCGAGTTCGCCGGGTCGTCGGCCATCGATCCGAAGGCCGTCGATCGGATCGACCTGCTGACGGTGATCGAGCACGAGCTTGGCCACGTAGCCGGACTCGAAGACATCGATGCGCTGGTCGATGGCGTGATGAACGGCGTGTTGGGGGTTGGAACGCGACGGAATCCGTGAGGGATTGGAAAACCGAGTGGTGTGAGATCGGGGACCCGTTGCAAGAAAGCCCTCACCCTAACCC
>JAEWUR010000114.1 GCA_023397045.1 Planctomycetota bacterium | reverse complement strand
GTCCACGACCGCTATAACGTCGCGACCGAATTCACAATCCGCGCCGACATGCCCAACGACGTCGAGTTGATCATCGCCAGCCAAGGCGACAACGGCATTTTGTTCGAGGGCACTGAAGGGCGGTTGTTCGTCAGCCGCGGCCGCATCGCCGGAAAACCGGTCGAGGACCTCCAGAACAATCCGCTGCCCGAAGGCGCGATCGAAGAGGTCTACGGCGGCCCGATCAGTGCGAATCACAGCGCGAACTTCATCGAGAGCATGAAGTCTCGCAAGCAACCGATCTCCGACGTCTGGTCGCACAACCGCATGCTCGAAATCTGCCACCTCTCGAACATCGCGATGCGCCTCGGCCGCGACCTGAACTGGGACCCGGCCAAACGCGAGATCGTCGGCGACGACCAGGCAAACGCCTTCCTCGCACGAGAAAGCCGCAAGGGTTACGAGATCGAAGGTTAATGGATGCAAGAAGCACGAGGCCAGAGATCGTGTGGCGCAACAAAAAGCCCTTCGCAGGCGGGGCAGGGACCTGCAAAGGGCAATGAGCGTGGGGATTACCCCCCACTACGCTGATTATCGACATCGTGCGAAAACGCCTCAACCCCCCTGTCGGGCAATGTTGCGTGGATATCCACGTTTGCCCGCTCCGTGGTGCTGGAAATGGAACGGCAGCGCGAAACGAGGGGCAGCCTCTGCCCTATTTTCCACGAATTGGCCTTTGTCGATCCGAATCGAGCGGCTAATCTAACGGCTGCCGAACCGCCGCAGGGACGCGGCCCATCCACCTACCACGTTTGAAAAAGCGAGTGAGAGCATGGACGCTCGATTCTACCGAGTCGCCGGGCAGTTGATCGTTCTGACGGTGCTGCTGTTGGTCTCCATGGGCGCGCAGCAACGCAGCGCCAACTTCGTCGTCACCACGGCCGACCCGAACTTCGCTCGGCAGGTTGCCCAGGCGGCCGAACAGTTCCGCCACGCCCTGGCCATCGAATGGCTCGGACAAGCCATGCCCAATTGGTCGCAGCCGTGCCAAATGGACGTGCAGGTCGGCGGCGGAGCGGGCGGCGCTACCACGTTCGTCTTCGACCGGGGTGAAGTCTTCCAGTGGCGCATGTCGATCCAAGGCTCTCGCGAACGCGTCCTCGACTCGGTGCTCCCCCACGAAATCACGCACATGATCTTCGCGAGCCACTTCCGCCAGCCGTTGCCCCGTTGGGCCGATGAAGGCGGCGCAACCAGCGTTGAACATGTCAGCGAACGAAACCGACATCGCGTGATGCTCGACCAGTTCCTGCGAACCGGACGCGGCATCGCGTTCAGCCGCATGTTCGCCATGACCGAATATCCGCAAGACATCATGCCGCTCTACGCCCAGGGCTACTCGCTCGCCGAGTTCCTCATCCAAAACGGCGGGCGGCGCAAGTACATCGAGTTTCTCGGCGACGGTCTGAAGTCCGACGACTGGTCCGGCGCCATTCAACGCCATTATGGCGTCCAGAACCTCGGCTCGCTCCAAAATACATGGCTCGCCTGGGTGCGGCAGGGATCGCCCGTCCAGCCAATCACCGCCGCACAACCGACCGCCATCCTCGCTTCTCAGGAGCGGCGACCTCGGCCTGAACCCAACTTGATCTATCGCATGCGCGACAAGCCATCGGAGCCGACTCCATTGGCCTCGATGGTGCCGGTGACTCCAGCCGCCGAACGCAAAACCTCATCCGCCATCAAATGGGTATCGCCGGCAGCCTCGGCCGAACAATCCTTTGTCGACAACGCCCCGACCCCTCCTGCTTCTCCAGGCACCGCGTCGGCCAACGTATCGAACGTAGCGGTTATGCCGGTCTCCGGATGGCACGTGCCTGGTGAGCCCGCCACGGTCGTCGTGCCCGAGTCCACCCAGGTCGCACACCCGCAACCCATCGAATACCCCCGGCAGACGATCTTGCGATAACCCCATCGGCTGCGATCCCCACAAGCTATTCTTTTAATAGGCATGTGGGCGTGTCGTACAATGTAAACCGAAAGGGGTAAACCATGAAAGCGATTGCACTCGAAGCCTCGCGCGGCGCCGCCGTCGGCCTGTTGGTCGGGCTGCTCGTCGGGTTCATCGCCGCCCTGATCGCCGCGGTCGGGTTCCATTTCGGATGGGCCCTGGTCCTGTGTCTGGGCGTTGCCGGAGCCGCCATCTCCGTGCTAATGATCCTCTTCCGCCAAGCCGTCCAACTCGGCGGACTGCAGCGCATCCTATCTCGGGCACTCAGCGGAGCGGTGCTTGGAATCACGCTGGTCCCAATCCTCTACATCTGGGGATGGTGTACCTCGCTGATTTGGTATACGATCGGCGTCGTCGTGATTCTGACCGTCTGCGCCGCACTGAACGAAGCCCTCGACATCATGGCCGAACACGATTCGCCGAAGCCGCAGGAAGCCAAGTAAGATGCAACTTCGTGATCTGTTGATCCGAAACCGAAGCTATCGCCGCTTCGACGAAAACTACCGCATCGATCGCTCAATACTGACCGAATTGGTCGAGTTGAGCCGGTGCTGCGCCTCGGCGGCCAACCGCCAGCCGTTGCGATTCCTAATCGCCGGCACGCCGGAAGAAACCGACGACGTATTTCCCCATCTGCATTGGGCCGCCGGACTGACCGATTGGGACGGCCCCGAGGCGGGCGAACGTCCCTCGGCCTACATCATCATCCTGCGCGACGCAAGCATCACCGGCTCCTGTGAGTTCGACGTCGGCATCGCCGCACAGTCGATCCTGCTCGGCGCGGTCGAACAAGGCCTCGGCGGATGCATGATCGGCTCGATCGACCAGAAGAGCCTCCGCGCCGCGCTGTCGATCCCCAACTCGCTCGACATCATCCTCGTCCTCGCGATCGGAAAACCGGCCGAGACCGTCGTGATCGACGAGTTGAACGCCGACGGCGACACGTCCTACTGGCGCGATGAGGACGGGATTCATCACGTGCCCAAGCGGGCGCTCGCCGACCTGCTGGTCCAGCCGAAGCCCACCAACGGCTAGAGCGAGTTTCACGTAAGTGTAGCGGGTGCCATGGTCACGCTTGCGTGGCCATGCTGTGATTTTCTCGGGAAAACATGCCCACGGCGAGCGTGGGCATGGCACCCAAAACGCTACACCTATCCGAAATGCGCTCTAACCCGCTTTTCTCACCACGCGGTACGATCTAAATGGCCTTGCGTGATCCTGGGAGCCTTGCGCCCGCTTGAAGCCGCCTCCCAAGGGGTGGCGGCGGATTTTCCAATTCCCAGAATCGTGAAAGGTTATTTAGACGTCGAGGTTTTTGACTTCGAGGGCGTGTTTTTCGATGAACTCGCGGCGTGGCTCGACTTTGTCGCCCATGAGGATTCGGAATAGGTCGTCGGCCGCGCTGGCGTCGTCCATTTTGACTTGCAGCAGCGTTCGATTCGCGGGATCGAGCGTCGTTTGGCGAAGCTCTTCGGCGTTCATTTCGCCGAGTCCTTTGAACCGGGTGACTTGCAGGCCTTTTTCACCGGCGGCTCGAACGGCCGCGAGAAGTCCTCGCAGATCTTCCAGTCCGGTGGACTGATCGCCGCGTCGGAGTCGATAGCGAGGCTCTTCGACGCCGGTTCGTTCTTGCGGGATGAGGCTGTCGATCTCGAAGCCCATGTCGCGCAGTTCGGCGAGTTGGTTGTTGATCGAACGGACCTCGTGCAGTTCGACGATATGCAACTTGCTGCGCGGCTCGACCTGCGCGGCGGTTTCTTCGTTGAGTTGATCGGCCAGATTCAATTCCTGGCCCACTTCTTGCTCTTGGGCGGCGACGAATATGTCGAGTTTTTCGCGCGTGGTGAACCAGTTTTCCTCTTGGCCGAGGAAGACGTGGAAGATCGGTAGGCGGCCGGTCTCGGGATCGCGGCGCAGGGCATGCGCTCGGAGGCTGATCCCGCGTCGTTCGAGCGCCAACAGCGATTCTTCGAGCGCCGAGAGCGTTCGGCAGAGGCGTTCCATTTCTTTGCCGCCGATCGAGCGGCCGTCGCCGGGTTCAAACTCCGCGTCGTTCAGTCCGGCTTCGAGCAGTTGGGTCTTCATCTCCTCTTCGGTCTGCACGTAATACGTTTCTTTCTTGTGTCGCACGCGGAACAACGGCGGCTGGGCCACATAGACGTATCCGCCTTTGACCAGATCGTACAT
>JAEWUR010000090.1 GCA_023397045.1 Planctomycetota bacterium | reverse complement strand
GTCCTCTCCCACGGGGAGAGGGGGCATGAGGAGCACGATCCGCACGACCTGGACGCCGTCAAGCAATCGTTTCTCTACAAGATGTTCTATCCGCTGATGGCGCCGCTGCTGCATTCCCGGGCGGTGTCATGGATATTCCTGTTGGCGATGGTGTTGCTGACCGCCGGCGCGATGGGGTTAGCCGTCATGCGGAGCGTCCCGCTGAAGATGCTTCCGTTCGACAACAAGAACGAACTGCTGCTGGTTCTCGATCTCGACCGGGGCACGACCCTCGAACGAACCGACGCGGCCGTCCGTGATATCGAGGCCTATCTGGCCGAGGTGCCCGAGGTGTCCGACTACACCAGTTACGTCGGTCTGGCTTCGCCGATGGACTTCAACGGGCTGGTGCGACATTATTACCTCCGCAAAGGCGACGAAGTGGCTGAGGTGCGGATCAATCTGGCCGGAAAGAAGAACCGCGCCCTGCAAAGCCACGCGATCGGACTGCGGATGCGCAACGGGTTGCAGGAGATTGTCGACCGACATCATGCGAGAATGAAACTGGTCGAGACGCCGCCGGGTCCCCCGGTCATCGCCAGCGTCGTGGCCGAAGTCTATGGCCAGCCGAACGACAGCTATGAAGACATCTTGCTGGCGTCCGACACGGTTCGCGCCCGATTGACGGTCGAGCCGGGCGTGGTCGACGTCGATTCCGTCCGCGAGGCCTATCAAAAGAAGTTGATTTTCGTGACGGACAAGGAAAAGGCCGCGCTCAGCGGAGTCTCCACGCAAGAGATCGCCGCAACGCTCCAGTCGGCGCTCGGCGGCACGACCGTGGGCCTAATCCGCAATGAAACCGATCGCAATCCGCTGCGGATCGAACTGCGTCTGCCCGAAAGTCAACGTTCCAGCCTGCCCGATCTGGACAAGATCCACGTCAAAGGCGCAGGCGGCCATCTGGTCTCGCTGGCCGAGTTGGGCAACTGGCGCGAATCGCGCGTCGACCAGATGATCTATCATAAGAATTTGCAGCGCGTGGCCTACGTATTCGCCGAGACCGCGGGCCGTCCGCCCGCCGACGTGGTGGTCGACGTGATGACCGATCGCCGCGACGCTCCGCCTGTGGAGGAGACCGTCAACGAGGTTGGCGAGGGCTGGATCGCCGAGAATGCACCGCGGCCGGTCGAAAAGCGAACGTTCCTGCACAACGGCAGCAACGTCCTCTGGGGCATTCCCGATGGATATCGAGTGGACTTCGCCGGCGAAGGCGAATGGAAGATCACGCTCGACGTTTTCCGCGATTTGGGCCTTGCCTTCGGCGCTGCGATGATCGGCATCTACGTGCTCTTGGTCGCGCAAACCGGATCGTTCGCCATCCCGGTCGTCGTGATGCTCGCCATTCCGTTGACCGTCTTGGGCGTGATGCCCGGCTTCTGGCTCTTAAACGCCATGAGCGCCCAGGTGGTCGGCGGTTACCTGAATCCGGTCTACTTCACGGCCACCGGAATGATTGGCATGATCGCCCTGGCAGGCATCGTCACGCGCGATTCGATCATCCTGGTCGACTTCATCCATCTGTCGTTGGCCCGCGGACGTTCGCTGTTCGACGCCATCATGGAAAGCCGCGTCGTCCGACTCAGGCCAATCCTGTTGACCGCCGCGGCGGCGATGCTCGGCGCCGTGCCGATCATCATCGACCCGATCTTCTCGGGCTTGGCGTGGTCGCTGATCTTCGGACTGTTCGCCTCGACCATCTTCACGTTGTTCGTGATCCCGGTCGCCTATTGGCTCCTGTATGCCAACACGCCCGGCCACGGTTTGCCCGAATCGACAATGGATCAGGAATAATCGAAGACGAGTGAATTACTCGGTTTTTTTGGCCCGATTGCGATACTGACCGGGCGTGCAGCCATACCGTCGGCGAAACAGCGTGGTCATATAAGGAACGTGCGCGAAGCCGTTTTGCGCGGCCACTTGTTTGATTGTCAACTCACTGATGGCGAGCAGGCGTGCGACGTGTTCGAGACGAATCCGCTGGATCTCGTCGTGAACGGTTCGGCCGATCAAGCTCTTGAACTTCCGTTCGAGCGTCGAACGCGACGTCTGGACCGCCCGGACTACGTCGGAAACGCCGATGCCGTCGCAGGCGCGTTCGCGCACGAAACGCGCGGCCTCGGCCACGTCGGCGTCGGCGACGGCCAGAACGTCCGTCGACCGTCGCGTGACGACCGTCTCCGGATCGATGACGAATCGCGTCTGGGATGGCGTTGCGCCGCCGATCATCCGATCCAACAGCGCCGCGGCTTCAAAACCCATGCGCCGCAATCCTTGCTCGATGCTCGTCAACGGCGTCGTGGTCAGTTCACAGAGCATTTCGTTGTTGTCGACCCCGATGACGGCCACATCGTCGGGCACGCGCAGATCAAGCCGCCGGCACGCCTCGAGCACATGCCTTGCTCGAACGTCGTCGCAGGCCATCAAGCCCAAGGGTTTCGGCAACGAGTCGAGCCAGTCCATCAAGCCCTTGAGCATGTTGTCCCAACGACGCGCCGATCGATGCCGTCCGGTATACAACGAGCACTGCATGCCTTTGCCGGCAAGGTAACGGCGAAACGCTTCGCCCCTGGCGTGTGACCAGAGATTGATGCGTGTTCGGGGGAATCCGCAAAAGGCCAAGTGCGTCAACCCTCGTTCCAGCAGATGGTCGGCCGCCAGCCGGGCGATGGCATCCTCGTTCGAGACGAAGTAGGGGATGCGCGATGCCGGGTCGTAGCCGCCGTATCCGCCGCCGATGCCCACGATCGGCAGCGACTTGCGACGCAAGGCCTCGGCCACGTTCTGATCGTCCAGATCGGCGATAATCCCGTCGCCCGACCAGCGGTCGAGGTCGGGCATCTTCTCCTGGGGACGCTCTTCCAGGTAAATGCTCCAATTTCCGGCCTGACGGACATAGGCCGCGATGCCCTGGACGACCTTCCGGTCGTATGGCTGCGAGGCGTCGATCACCAGTGCGACGTTTCGAAGTGCGGGCATGGGCGGCGGAAATGACGAAATAATGTAAGAGAATGACGCAATATTATTAATTGACACCCGAACGGCACGGGTGGTATTCTAGATACCATCATATAACGTATTTCGTTGGTATACAAGGATTTTCGGCGACGGCCACTCTTGCGGAGAACGAGATTATGACCGAACGAGTCCTGGCGTTCATGGCGCATCCAGACGATGCCGAGTTTCTTTGCGCGGGCACGCTGATCCGACTGCGGCAGGCCGGCTGGGAGGTGCATATCGCCACGATGACGCCCGGCGATTGCGGGACCATGACCGAGGACCGTTGGGCCATCAGCGCCCGGCGGACGGCCGAAGCCCGGGCGGCGGCCAAACTGATCGACGCCACGTATCATTGCCTCGACGAGCGCGATTGCATGATCGTCTACGACAAGCCGACGCTCCAGAAATGCTACGACCTCTTCCGGCGAGTGTCGCCGAAGCTGGTTTTCACGCTCTCGCCGGTCGATTATATGTTGGATCACACCGAGACGTCGCGCATCGCGCGATCGGCCAGCTTTGCCTTCGGCGCGCCGAACGTTTCGGCCTTCCCGTTGCAGAGCCACTCCGGCGTTCCGCACCTCTACTATTGCGATCCGATGGAGGCGATCGACCCGTTTGGCAACTTGGTGAAACCGACCACGTATGTCGACGTCGGCGATCAACTGCCCAAGAAAACCGAAATGCTGGCGTGTCACGCAAGCCAGCGCGAATGGCTTCGCGCCCATCACGGCACCGACGAATACATCGATTCGATGACCCGGCATGCTGCGATGCGAGGTCGTGAGGCGGGCGTTTTCGCCGCCGAAGCCTTTGTGCAGCACCGAGGTCATGCCTACCCGAGGAACGATCTGCTCGCTGAACTGTTCCCATCGAAACCGACCGTTTGACATTCGTATTTGCATCTCGTTTTTTTGCAGGAACCTTGGCCATGCCACGCCCCCTAAGCAAAGTCGCGCCCGATTGGTGGGACTACACGACGCTGGACGCCGCAATTCTGGAAGACGCGGCCCGCCTGACCGTTCGCGACATGGAACAGCTATCCCGGCCGGGGTTCCAGGTCGTCATGTACGATTCGCTCGAAGATTTCTACCTGGCCGAGGCCTTGGAATACATCGACGCGTGGCGGCAGTCGACCGCCGACAATCCGGTCGGCATCTGCGGACCAATTGGGCCAACCGAGCAGTTGCCGCTGGTCGCTCGGCTGGTCAACGAGTTGGATATCAACCTGCGCGACGCCCATTTCTGGGGTATGGACGAATGGATCGGCGAGGACGGCCAACCGGTGCCGGTCACGCACCCGCTAAGTTTTGCTCGGGCCGACAAGGAAATGTGTTTCAACCGCATTCGTCCTGAACTGCGGATGCCGGACGAGAATCTGCACTTCCCCGTCGGCGATCTGGCCGCCTATTCGAAGACCTACGACCAGATACGATGCGCGGTGATGCAAGGCGGACAAGGCGATGTGAAACACTGGGCGTTCAACGATCCGCCGCGGCGCGAGGGCGCCTATTGCGACGCGCCGCCGTCGCCCGCCGAACAGCGAAAGCTGCCGGCCAGAATCACCGATCTGCACCCGATGACCTTGATTCAAAACGCAAGGACATCGGGCGGCGGTCAATTGTCGCTCGTCCCGAGCCGTGCGGCCACGGTCGGTCCGGTCGAGACATGGAAGGCCAAAAAGGTCTCCATCTGGCAGGCAGGCAACCACGACAATCCGTTCGGAATGCGTCTGACCGCCTGGATGATCGGAAAGGGACTGCCCGACGCGGCGGTGCCGATGTCGCTGCTGGCCGACCATCCCAACGTGCAATTCAATTTCTACCGCAAGGCCATCGGCGCGGTGGAAACGGAAATGCACTAGACTCCTGTTTCCCACCACCGTAGGTCGTGCTTTAGCATGACACAGTGGCGGCCAAGGGGCGGCTAGTTGGTCTGTCCAATTCAAGTTTACGAATGGACCGATCATCGTAACCCGAAGCGTAAGCGAGGGACAGCCTCGCTTACGCTTCGGGTTACGATTCTGTCGCGCCGAACCTCGATTAGTAACGACGATCTGGACAGACCACTAGTTGGACGCGCCGGAAGGCGTCTTCGTCGTTTCGGCCGGGTCGACCGAGGGACTGACGGACGGTACGCCGTGCAGGCCATTCCGCCCGGTTCCCAATGCACAATCGGCGGCGACGACCAATAGTTCCGAACGATTGATCGGCTTCGTGACGTAGAAGTCGCAGCCGGCTTCGAGGCACTTCTTGCGGTCGTCGACCGTGGCGTGCGCGGTCAATGCGACGATGGGGCGGTTGTAGCCCGCCGCGCGCAGACGCCGCGTCGCTTCGTGTCCCTCCATGATCGGCATCTGCATATCCATCAGGATCATGTCGAACGGTTTCCCGTCCTTCAACGCCTCCAGCGCCTTTTCGCAAGCGACCTGCCCGTTTTCGGCCACGGTTACCTGGAATCCGGCATTGCTCAGAATCAACGAAACGATGCGCTGGTTGTCCGTGCAATCCTCCGCCAGCAGAATCCTCTCGCCCGTGGCGATCTTGCCGGGCTTCTTCTTTGTCCGGTCGAGACTCACCGACATTTGCGGATTGTCGTTCAGCTTGACATTGTCCAACGGACCGGTCGCGATGGTCACCGAGAAGGTGCTGCCGCGTCCCGCCTCGCTCTCAACGGCGATATCGCCGCCGAGCATCAAGGCCAGCCGTTTCGAGATGGCCAAGCCAAGGCCCGAACCGCCATAACGTCGGGTTGTCGACGTGTCGGCCTGGCTGAATCGATCGAACAACTTCTGGATCGTTTCCGCGGACATGCCGATGCCCGTGTCGACCACGTCGAAACGCAGCGAGGGTTTGTCGGGCTGGTCTTGCAGCAATTTGACGGCGATGTGTACGCCGCCCGACGCCGTGAACTTGATCGCGTTTCCAATCAGATTGGCGAGGATCTGCCGCAATCGCAGCGGATCGCTGGCGATCGATTCGGGAATCGGCCCGCAATGCTCGATGCTGAGCGTCAGCCCCTTGGCCTTCGCCGGCGCGCGCATCATCGACGTGACGTTGTGGACGATCTCCCACGGGTTGCATGCAACCTTTTCGACCTCGAGCTGCCCGCTTTCAATCTTGCTCATGTCGAGAATGTCGTTCAGCAGGCCGAGCAGGTGTTCGGTATTGCTGAGAATGGCGTCGACGAACTCGATCGGCGCGCCCGGCATCTCGGCTCTGACGATTTCGTCGCGCAACAGTTCGGCATAGCCGACAATGGCGGTCATCGGGGTCCGAATCTCATGGCTCATGTTGGCGAGGAACTCGGATTTTGCCCGATTGGCGGCCTCGGCGGCGACGCGCGCGGCGGCCAACTCTTCGTTGGTCTCTTTCAACTCGACCGTGGCCTGTTCCAGTGCCTTGCTGCGGTTCTCGACCTCGTGCGTCCGTTCGACCACGCGCTGCTCGAGTTGCGTTCGGGTCATCTCGGCCTGTCGGGCAAGATGCCATCGCTTCGTCAGCGCGAGAACGAGTTGCCGCACTTCGATGTTGTCGAACGGCTTCTTCAAGATGAGCAAATGGTCGGTCCGGCCAAGTTTCGCCACAATGTCTTCCCAGGTGTGATCGGAATAGGCCGTGCAAAGCACCACCAGAATCTCCGGATCAACCTGCCACATGCGCTGAATGGTCTCGACGCCGTCCCAGCCGGGCGGCATTCGCACGTCAACGAACGCCAACGGATAGGGACGCCCTTCGTCCAACGCTTTTTGAACCTTGGCCAGGCCTTCCTCGCCCTGATGGGCCGAATCGATTTCGAAACGCTCGGCGGAATGTTCCTCGGCGGGCGCGTCGCCGAACAGGGCGGCCGCTTCCTCGTTAATGTCGCGGTCGTCGTGGTCGTCGGTCTGGACGATTTTTCGGAAGTCCTCGTGAATCGACTCTTGATCGTCGATCACAAGGACGCGGATTATTTCATTCGGGGGATTCATGTCAACACCTTCACAGGCTTAAATGGCAATTCCAACGTAAACATTGCCCCACAACCCGGCCCCTCACTCTGTACCGACAGCGTGCCGCCCAATTCCTTCGCGGCGTTCGCCGAACTATGCAGGCCGAATCCGTGGCCATGACGCTTCGTGGTAAATCCGTGCGAGAAGATGCGTTTCACATTCTCCTTCGCAACGCCCAGGCCGGTGTCCTGAACCTCGATCAGCAGCCGCGGCGGCTCGGACGAATCCAGACGAATCGACACGGTCAAACGCCGCAACTCGTTCGTGCTTTCCACCAACGAGTCTTTCGCGTTCGTCATGAGGTTCATCAGAATCTGGAGCAGCTTCTGCTTCTCGATGCGGACCTCGGGGATGTCGCTGTACTTGCGGATAACCTCGATATGGTATTTCTCGAAGGACGATGCGTTCAAACGAATCGCATCGTCGACCAACTCGGCGATCGAGACCGATTCAATCAATCCCGCGGCGCCTGCGTAGGACTGCTGCATCGCGACGATCGTCTTGACGTGATCGACGTTCTTCGTCAGCGAATGCAACTCGTCCAAGATCATTGTCTGGTCGCGATCCATGTGCGACGCAACCATGCGAAGGAACCCGGGAATGCGCTTGCCGCGTTCATCGTGGGTCAGGTATTCGCCCAATTCGGCGCTGTGCTGCTCGATCAGGTCGAGCGCCCGCGATAGCTCGTGAAGCTTCGAGTTCCGCAGCCGATCGGCGACCAGCGTGGCCGAAACGTTGATGCTGTTCAGAACATTGCCGACATTGTGCAGCACGCCCGTGGCCACCTCGGCCATGCCGGCTTTGCGCGCGGCTTCCATGAATTGCTGGTGGACGGCCTCGAGCTCGGTCTCCGCCCGTTTGCGCTCGCCGACTTCATTGCTCAATTGCAGATTGGCGTGCGAAAGCTCGCGAGTTCGTTCTTGCACGCGAATTTCGAGCTGATCGTGCGCCTTCTGCAATTCGCGCTCGTTCTGCTGAATCTGATCGAGCATCGCATTGAACTCGTCGTAGAGCGTACCCAGTTCATCGTTCGCGACTTTTTTGACCCGGGTCGAATAGTCGCGGTTCAGCGAAATCATTTGGGCGGTGCTCGCCAGGCGAAGGATCGGCAACGACACGCTGCGCTGAAGCCGCGACGAAAAGAAGAAGATCACGGCGATCGACACGAGCATCACGGCCGCCACGGTCGCGATGTTTCGAATGATCTGATCGTTCAGATCCGTCATCGAGGCATGCAGATAGAGCGTTCCGATCGGCTCCCCGTCGCTGACGATTTGTTGGCTGACGTCCAAAAATCCGCCTTCGACGAACTCATGTCCGGTTGGTTGCGGCGGTGGAGGCTCGAATGCCACGAGATCCTTACTCTCATACGACGCAAAAATGCGGCCCTTCGAATTGTAGATGCAGGCGAACTGAATGGTTGGTTGAAGCTTCAAGGATGATAGCAACTCCTTGGCCGCCGCCGAATCGTCGAACGTCAAGGCGGCGCTGCTGTACGCCCCCATCATCTCCGCCCACGAGCTAAGCTGCTGAACCTTCGACGATCGAATCAGGTTCGCATCGTTGAAAATCAAAGCCGCCGACGCCAAAATCAATGCGGCCCCACCCGCCAGAAGCGCGGATAGGTTCAACTTGGCATTGATCGAGAGGTCGTCGAAAAAACGCATGGCGGGAAATCACTAATTCGCGGGGATCGGCCGATCGGACGCGGAACTGGCAGTCCACATCCGAAGAACCATACACAA
>JAEWUR010000026.1 GCA_023397045.1 Planctomycetota bacterium | reverse complement strand
GGGTTATATCAACCGAGCAAGGCATCGACCTCTTTGCGGATGCGGTCTTCGATGGCGCTCTTGAAAAACGCGGCCGCCATCGGCAGTTCGGCCGCCAGCCGGAGCTTCTTGGGTTCGACCGCCACCGTGCCCGAGACAGGCATCCCGAGTACGCGCAGGCCGAACGAAAACGTATGATCGCGCCACTCCTCGCGAAACCCTTCGAGCCGATCGGCATATTCGGCGCGGACCGAGGCCAGCTTGTCCTTGATCCGCTGAACGGCTTCGTCAACGGTCAGCGCGTGGGCGATATCGAGCTTGAGTTGTGCCATGAAGAAAGAGGGATTAGGGATTGGGGATTAGGGACTAGAGATAGCGATATCGGGCTTTGTTGCAGATCAAATCCCCAATATCTAATCCCTAATCCCTCTGTTTTCATCCGATCTTGTTTTTGAGTTCGTTGAGCAAGCGGATGCCGCGGCCGATTTCTTCTTTTTGCCGGCTCGGTTCCTGAGGAATTTCTCGCTCGATCGTCAACGGACCGGTGTAGCCGATCTCCTTGAGTGTTCGGAGGAAAATCTCGAAGCCGACGTCGCCTTCGCCCAAGGGCACTTCCGAGCCCCACTCGACGCCGGGCTTGGCGGCCCATTTGGCGTCCTTGCAGTGGACGCTACGGACATAGGGGCCGACTTTCTTCAACGCGGCGATCGGCTCGCCACAACCGTAGAGGATCATGTTGGCCGGATCGAAGTTGACGAACAGGTTGTCGCGGTTGACCTCGCCGAGGAACTGCAACAGCGTGTCGGCCGACTCCTGGCCGGTTTCGAGATGGACGTTTTGCCCGTTGTTCTTGCAGTAATCGCAGATTTCACGTGTGACGGAAACGACATCGGCGTGGAGCGGATCGGCGGTGTCGTGCGGGACGAACCCGAGGTGCAGGCCGACCGCGCCGACGCCCAAAAGTCTCGCGAAATCGGCGATTTCCTTCAACTCTTTCAAGCGTTCCGCACGCGTTTCGGGCGGCACCAAGCCCACGGTGCGCGAGACGGTGGGAATGTCGGCGTAACTTTCGCCGTCGAAGCCTGCAAAAACGACGGAGATTTGAATTCCCAGTTCCTTCAAGCGAGCCAGGAACTTCTCGGCGTTCTCCTTGGTGCGAGTCGATTGATGGGGTGTATGGACTTGGATCGTCGGGACGCCCAACTCTTGGGCAACCTCGAGTCGCACGCCCAGGCCGGCGTCGATGCTGGCAAAAACGCCAAGGGGCCACTTGTCCATGTATCGCTCCTTTGATTTTGGAAGACCGCAGTTACCACGCCGTACCGACCAGTGCTTCGTCAGCCGCGCCGTGATGGGTGGCATGCCCACGCTTGTCGTGGGCATGAACGATTTTTCCGCGAATTATCATGCCCACGACAAGCGTGGACATGCCACCCAAACTCATCAACCCATGATTGACAGACCACTACGAATATCGCGAGACGTCCGGCTTCACGTCTTCAGGGGTTTCGTCGCTGTGAATGTCGAACCACTCCTCTTTGAACTCGATTCTGGCGCCTTTCCGGGCGGCCATGTTGGTGGTCAAGGCGATCACGGCGTCGCCAAGGGCCACCTTCGGGGTGCAACGAGGCTGGTTTTCGGGGGCAGGGTTGCGAATGCACCATGCCCAATGCTCCAACTGCTCGCGATATCCCCGTTCGGCCGGCAACGAGCCGAGCAGGCCAATGGCCGCCGATTCGGGATCGCCGTCCTCGTTGACCTTGAGCACGGCCTTGCCGTCCTTGGCGGGCGAGACTTTCGTCTTGCTCGCCGTCTCGTGGGTCTTAAAGAGCATGGCATCTTTTTCGGTTTCGAGCAAGAGGGTGGCGTCGGTGCCGAGCACGGTCTCGCCGTAGCCGCCGAACCCGTTGCCGTTGATCGAAGCGTATTGCACGCCGATCCTCTTTTGCCGGGCGATCGGATCGTCGGCGTTATAGCCGGGGGCCGGGAACTCGAACATGCAGTAGACGTGGTCCTCGACATCGCGGTCGACCGGGAACAGGGGGCGGTTGGCGGCCGCCGAGACGTTCAGCGGGTGCTGCTTCTCTCCGCCGTGGGCAGCGGCGATGAAAATGCTGGCCGCGTCGAGCTGATGGCTGCCCAACTCGGCCATCAGACCCGCCCCGGTTCGGTCCCAAAGCCGCCAGCGGATCAATTCCTCGATGGCCGGCCGCTCGTAGATGATCTTTCCAGAAGCGTCCTTGATTTGCCGATTTTCGTAACCATATTTCGCGGCATCGACGACCGCGTCTTCAATCTGGGCACGGACCTGAGCGACTTTCTTTTCCCAATCGGCCGCCGACTTGCCGTTGTCGCGTTTCAGATGATCGAGCTTGGCCGACCATGCCTGCAATTTCTCGTCGAGAACGTTGGCTTGGAGATCGTCGGGCTTGGCGGCCTTGGGCATCGGTTGTTGCCAACTATCCTTGCCGGGCAAATTGCCGCGGTGCCATTGGGCGCGGATCATGTGAAGATCGCCCATCAGGCCCTTGCGAATCATGTCGACCGCGTCATCGTACAGGATGTTGTAATGCCGCTGATGGCCGGTGGCCAAGATCAGGTTGGTCTGCTCGGCGACTCGCGACATTTCCTTGCACTCGTGGACGGTATGGCCCATGAGCTTTTCGGTGATGACGTGCAGGCCGGCCTTCATGGCGGCGATCGCGGCCGGGGCATGCAGGTGCAGCGGCAAAGCGATGATCACGGCCTCGATGCCATCCTGCTTGGCGTTGGCGATCAGGTCCTCGTAGGCGCCGTAGACCTTGACGTTCTTTCGGGCTTCTTCGTCCGACTTCCAGTCGTAGACCGTGATCAGTCCTCGGCGGATTTCCAACAATTCCGCGCTGCCGGAATG
>JAEWUR010000633.1 GCA_023397045.1 Planctomycetota bacterium | reverse complement strand
GTCTTCCGAGTCGGGTGGAGTGACGCCAATGCCCCAGCCAACTTGTCGGCCTTCGTCGGCCGCCGAGATCACGCACCCCCAGGGCTTCGTCGGCTCCACGCGCACCCATGCCTCGACCGTGAAATCGTTGGTCAACGCAAACTCATCGTGCCGGCCGATGTCGATATACGTCTCGCCATCAAACGTCACGGCGCTGGTTTCAGCCCCAAGCGGGCCGGGCTCCGCGCCGACTCGGTTCATTCCGGTGCCGTCGTACCCGTTTCCCGAGCGATCGTGAAAGATCGTCTTGCGCGGTGATTCGTTCAAGGGCCAATAGCCCAGCGGTTTGTCGGCCAGAACCGCCTCGATGTACGCTTTCTCAACGGGGCGATCGTCGGGGGCATCGGCCCGAGCGGGCAATGTCCGGACGAACGAGTCGGGCGAGCAGGGCAACGGCCGAAATCCGCCCGCCCGCGGCGCCAACGAAACGGCCTTGCCCGCGGTCAATGTCACCTGCTTCGTGCTCGTTCCGTCGGCATCGTCGACCGCGACGCGGACGAGTCCCTCGATCACGTGAACCTGCGTCGTCTGGTCACGGGCAACCTCCACGCCAAACTCCGTGCCAAGGTCGTTCACCGTGGCAGTGGGAGTCTTGATGGAAAACAGGCCTGCCCCTCCACCGTCGATCGACCGCCGACCATCGGCTATTCCCGAATCCGTTGCCGCAGGTCTCCCGTTCCTCTTCTCGACTCTGGCCGTGAGCCGGCCGCGAGAGAGAAATCCACCGGAGGCCGATTCCACTTTGTAGGCGACCGGGCCTTGCAGAATGACTTTCGCACCGCTGTTGTACGTGATTTCCGCAAAACCGGAGGCAAGGTTGAGCATGTCTCCGACAGAAACGGCTGATTCGGCGATTTTACGATTTGGCGTCCACAGTCCAGCCCCGACCACCCACTCGCAGTCGACCATGCCAGTGACGTTGGCAACGCAATCGCGCCTGGGTTCGGCGGACGCCGGCGCCGCCCCCCGCCGATGTGCCAAAAGAGCGGACGGCGCGGTGTACGTGAACGACGCGATCGTCAGCGCAAACCCGAAGATCACCGTTGCGATCAAATACGCCACCGGCCAACCCGAGGAAAAAAAGGTGACCATGCCGGGCGCGCTGTTGTCGAGGAGTATGGGAAACGGGGATGACTCCGAGGAGGCCTGATGATTGAATGGTGACTGCTGGAGCGGCGCCTCGTCGATGGGCATTTTTCGTCCATCGAATCCACCGTCTGCCATCCACCGCAAACCCACGCTGAGATGAACCACCCGCAAATACTGTTGCATTGCCTCGGCGTTGCTCAGCACCATCTGCTCCAACTCGGAGGCCTGCGGCTGCGTGAGTTCACCGTCGCGCAGGGCGAACAGCAGCGTGTCGAGCGCGTCAGGTTGAGGCGTTTCGTGCGTCATTGCCGTTCACGATCCCCGAGTGTCCGCTGAATGCATTTCATCAGGACGGCCTGAATGCGGTTAATCGCCTTGTAGACGGCGGCGGTTGTCATGTTCAAATCCTGGGCCACGCTTTTCGTTGTAGCCTTTGGGGCAAACCGCAGCAGGATGAGCTCGCGTTCACGTGGTTTGAGCGTTTCCACGCAGTCGGTCAGCGCACGCTGTTCGGCCTCGATTCGTTCGGTCGAGGCGTCGAGCGTCGTGGCGACCGCATCCAAAAAGGCGTCGGTGAAGGTAACGCGCGACCGGCGCTCGTTTCGGCGGAAAGCGAGCACCTGATAGCGAGCGATCTCACGCGCCCATGCAAAAAAACTCGTGCCGCTCTCAAAACTGCCGAATTTCTGCCACAGGACACGACTGGTTTCTTGAAAAACGTCGTCGGCATCTTGCCAGTTGGGAAGCATGGCGTAGATATAGCCGTATAGCCCTTTCGCGTTGCGCGAAAACAGATCGACGAATTCAACGTATCGATTTGTGTCCAGGTCGTCTGCCATTGACCAAACCACACGGTCTGAGGTCATATCGGGGCCATACCATCACGAAATATCCGCCTCTATATTAGAATACCTAGAACGGCGAAAATTGGACAACTTTTTCCGGGTTGAGAAGTGCTCGCCAAGTCGCAACTCGTTCAGGTATATCGTGTTATCGCTGAAAGAATGCGACGGAAGACTTTGCCGTATCATGGGTTATGATACGCGGCCGTGCCGGGGTGTCGAAAACAGCGACCTCCGATCGACGGTGATCGCTCTGGAGCGAATTGCCGTGTTGGGGAATGGCAACAATCTGGTTAGTCGTTTCGTCCGCCTGCGCGAACCATAAGAGGTCCTTGCCAGCCGGTCGCAGCACATCATCAAGATTGGCCGACAATGCTTCTCACGATGTTCCTCATGGAAGCTGCTTCTGCCGTTCCTCGATCATCCGTTCGATCTGATCGCGATATTCCGAGGTGAGGCGCGGCCGATATTCCTTCCGGACAAAGTCCCGCAAGGCGGGTGGGTTCACAATCGTATGCAACCGCCCGTTGGCTTGCAGCAGCGTTTCGAGCGTCGGCAGCGGCAGCGCCTTTCCGCTGTTATTGCACAACACGCCGACGCAGTTATTCACGTTGTAGCCCGACACGAAGAACCGCAGATAATTGAAATCTCCGTAGGCATCATCCTGACACTCGCCGCGCAACTGGACGTCGGTATAGGCGTCGGCATGCGGCATGTACATTTGGCTGCCAAACGCCCCCATTGCGCCCGTCGAGTGCCATTCGAGAAGTCCGTGTTCGCCCACGATGCGCCGACTTTCGCGCGCCAGTGCGTAGAGTGCCGCGGGATTCTGCATATACTGCCCGTCGAAGTACAGCCCATCCGGCTTAAGGTCGCGCATCACGCGGCGAATCGCATCGAGGAACACCGACATGTTTTCGCCGTCGACGATGGCGCCCGGACATACTCCCGGCTTGTCGTTGACCGCTTGTTTCTCTTGCGAGGTGTCCTTCAGGAAAAAGTAGGGGCTTGTATAAACGATCAGCCGCATTCCGAGGTCGTGGACGGTATCCCGCACGCGCTCGAACTCGGCCGTGCCCAACCGCGGCACGAAGTCGAGGTTCCAGTCCTTCCAGAGCAACACTTCCGATTGCAGGAGCGCGATATTCCCGTCGGCCTGCCAGGTCTTCAGCTCGGCATCGGGTGGATACGCCAGGTCCGCCGACCAGTGCCACACGACATGCTCCTTCAACGAGCGATCCCACGGATATTCCTTGGGCGGACACACTCCGGCACACAAGACTGCGTTGGCCGGCAACGTGTAACGCGCCAGGTCGGCTTGTTGCGGATCGAAGCCGTCGTCCAATCCGAGGTCGGAACAATACAAGGCGAAGCCGCCGAATTCGTCCACAACGAGATGGTTCGTTTTCCACGAGGCATGCCAGGCCGGACGAATCTTCCGTTCGACGACGACTGGCAGCGGCTCGTGCGTCTGCAACAGCAAAAGCGAATCGCCGTTGATGCGCAACGTCATCGAAGGTTTTTCGACCGTGATCCGAGCAAAACCATCGCCCTGGTGCGTCACTCGAACGCCGGACAACGGCGTGCCGATCTTCAGGGCAGCGACCGGTCGCGGATGCCCGATGCGCTGTTGCAGCGTAATTGCGCCGCAAGCACTCTCCACGGCGATTTCGGCACCGGTCGTCACAATCCGCACCACGCCATCGTGCGATTCGACGGTTTCCACCTTCATGCCACATTGCGATTCGGGAAATGCCGCCGGATCCATCAGATCCTGAAACGAGGGAATGGCTGCCAACGCCGAGGGATTAATTGCGGCCGCAAACAAAACGGCAGTCAGCAGAACCATCGAACGCATGGCGATTCTCCGCAAGGAAGGAAGGTGGGGCGGGATCAAACGATCCCTGCATTCTAACGGTTTTACGGAGTGCCCGCAACCGGTCGCCGGCACGGCCTTCATCGCACCGCGCGATCGGCGAGAATGGCGGCCATTTCGAATCCGCCGCATACAAC
>JAEWUR010000599.1 GCA_023397045.1 Planctomycetota bacterium | reverse complement strand
CATTGGCTCCTTGCCGGCCTTCATCCCATCGGTGATGGGAATCAACGGTTTTGGAGCGGGGCGAGGACGTTGCGGGGGGCGATGCTGTTGTTGCTGCTGCCGACCGCGGCCATGCGATCGCGAGTCGGGCCGGCCGCCCTGTTGAGGCCTTTGCGGCGGACGCCCTCCACTGGCCGCATGGTCACGATCTCCGGTCGCAGGTTTCTGACCTTCGCCGACGGCCCTGGGCGGACGGACGTGTGGTTTCGGCTTCGCCCGTTCCGTGCCGGGCGGCACCATCGTGAGCGAAACGCGCCGCCGCTCCTTGTC
Source organism: Planctomycetota bacterium (assembly GCA_023397045.1). Classification (GTDB taxonomy): domain Bacteria; phylum Planctomycetota; class Planctomycetia; order Pirellulales; family Thermoguttaceae; genus JAEWUR01. The sequence goes on along the minus strand of JAEWUR010000599.1, from coordinate 3,325 downwards.
GACCTCCATGACCCAAACGTGGACAATGTCTCCGACGGCCACGACGTCGTGCGGGTCGCGGATGAACTTGTCGGCGAGCCGGCTGACGTGGACCAGACCGCTATCGTGCATGCCGATGTCGACGAAACAGCCGAAATCGACCACGTTCAACACAGTACCGGTCAGTTCCATGCCGGGCGTAAGGTCTTCGAGCTTAATGATGCCTCGCTTGAAGACGGGGGCCGGCAGGTCTTCGCGAGGGTCACGGCCCGGACGAACCAACTGCGAAAGAATATCGCGGAGCGTCAATTCGCCGACGTCCAGTTCCTTGGCCAACGAGGCCTGATCGACCTGGGCGATGCGTTCAGCCAGCGAGGCGGCCGTCTCCTTGTTGCGAATATCGGTCACCGCGCCGTGGAGGCGTTCGAGCACGCGGTTGGTGACCGGGTAGCTCTCGGGGTGAATCCAGGTGGAGTCCAACGGGTTGTCGCCGGCGGGGATTTTGAGGAACCCGGCCGATTGGATGAAGGGCGCTTCACCTAGGCCGGGCACGTTGCGGAGTTGTTCGCGCGTCTGGAATGGGCCGTTTTCGCAGCGGTACTCGTAGAGCCGCCGGGCGGTCAGTTGGTTCAGGCCCGAGACGTATCGCAGCAGCGCGGGACTGGCCGTATTCACATCGACGCCGACGAAGTTGACGCACGATTCGACCACGTCGTCCAACGACGATTGTAGATGTTTCGCCTTGACGTCGTGCTGGTAGAGTCCGACGCCGATGCTGGCCGGCTCGATCTTGACCAATTCGCTCAACGGATCCTGAAGCCGGCGGCCGATCGAGATGGCGCCGCGCAAGGTTGCGTCGCAGTCGGGCAACTCCTCGCGGCCCATGCGGCTGGTCGAATAGACGCTCGCCCCGGCCTCGTTGACGATCACGTAGGCCGCGCCTTGTTCCTTCAACTCCTTCTCGATCAATTCGGCAAAGAAGTCTTCGGCATGGCGGCAGGCCGTGCCGTTGCCAATGACGACGACCGAAAGCTGATGCTCGCGGATCAGTTCGAGAGCTTTCTGGCGAGCCTCTTCGGTGCGGTCGGGCTTGCCGACAAGGTAGATCACGCCGTGGCCGAGCATGCTGCCGAACTCGTCGAGCGCGGCGAGTTTGCAGCCGCTCTTGAATCCGGGATCGACGGCCAGCAGCCGATGGTTGCGAATTGGCGGCTGCAACAGAAGGTTGCGCAGGTTTTTGGCGAAGACGCCGACGGCATGGGCTTCCGCACGATCGGTCATCTCGCGACGGATTTCTCGCTCCAGCCCGGGCAGGATCAAACGCATCATAGCGTCGCGGGCGCAGCCGCGCAGATATTCGGCGTGCGGATGGTCCGGCGGGACCAACATCTCATCGATGACCGCGAGCATCGCCTGGAGGTCGCACTCCAGCCGGACTCGCAAGACGCGGGCGCGCTCGCCGCGATTGATTGCCAACACCCGATGCGGCGGGATTTTCTTGATTTCCTCGCGATAGTCGAAGTAGTCGCGGAAGGCCTTGATCTTCTGCTCTTCGATCTTCTTCTTTTTTAGCTCGCGTTTCTTCTGGGCCGCGGCTTTGGCTTGCTGCCGAGCGAGTTTGCGCTGTTCGGCAGAGCTTGGCTTGGCCTCGGCTTGCTCTTTCGGTGCGGCTTCGGCGGTGGGTACTGCATCGGCCTGCGTCTCGGACGCGGCTTCGGCCACCGGTGTTGCATCCGTTTTTTCAGCGGAGGTCTCCGTGCTCTCGACAGGCGTCGACTCTTCGGCCGCGACGACCGGTGGTTCGGTGACCGGATCGGGACTGGCCGGTTGTGGCTCTTCGGCAACCGGTGGCGGCGTTTCGGCGGGCGGCTGAGGTTTTTGGGCAGCCGGCGCGGCTTCGGGCTTGGCGTCGGCCTCGGGTTTCGGTTCGACCGGAATTCGGCTGCTCACGAGCACGCCGGTTCGTTGCAGGACCTCGCGCAGGCGGCCTCGCAACTCGGCCTGCTCGCTGAACTGCTCGGCCAGGATATGCCCAGCGCCAAGCAGGGCATCGGCGCCGGTCGGGACTTGCCGGTCGGGGTTGGCGAAGTCGGCCGCTCGGGCGTCGAGGTCGGTGCAGGTGGGGGCGGCGTCGAGGATTTCGCGGGCGAGCAGTTCGAGCCCTCGCGAGCGCGCCAGCGTGGCCAGCGTCTGCTTCTTCGGCTTGAACGGCAGGTACAGGTCTTCGAGCCGCTTCGTCGTCGTGGCCGAAAGAATCTGCTTGGTGAGTTTTTCGGTGAGTTTGCCCTGCGACTCGATCGAGCGGAGGATCGTCTGTTTGCGATCGGCCAGGAGCCGCATCTTGGTCAGGCGGTCTTGGATCTCGCGGACTTGCTCCTCGTCGAGTCCCCCCGTCTGGTCCTTCCGATATCGGGTGATGAAAGGAACGGTGTTCCCTTCATCGAGCAGTTCCACCGTGGTTTGAATTTGGCGTAGTGGGATATCGAGCCCACGTCCAACCTGCCGAAGGTCGATCGTTACCGTGCTTGACATAATTAGTCCATTTTACCCCGCGACGGCCAAACCCATTGGGGACTGGCATGCGAGGAGTCGTCGCGCCAGTCGGGCTGGCGAGCAAAAGCAGCATTTTCCTCGAAAATGATCAAACCCGCAAGACACCCATTGCCGATACAAAAGGACATTGACAGGGTGGGCCATCAAGGAAGGAAGCGCCCATGAGTGCCAGCCATCTTCGCGTATATTACGGTCCTCAGGAAGAAACAACCAACCTGAGCGTCGTTGATAATCAGCGTGAACAAGTAACCGTCCCATTAATGGAAATTATGCCGTTGTTGGCCGATGCGGTCCAATCGCAACGGACTTGGCTGCGTGACTTCGCGGATGACGAAGTGACGATCTCCATGGATCTTTACGAAGTTATCCTAGCTTACCAGCATTACCGTCGTCCATCGGCCTGATTGCGGCCTTCGATGGCGGTAATCTCCGGCCACTTTATCCAGCCCGGCTCCCAGCGCCTGGGCTGGTGTCGTTTCTTGTGGCGTCCGCCGTGCGGACCTTCTCGAATGATCGCCGACCGCGTCGGGCAAACCCGCCCGCCACTCAGCTCGGTCATTCTTTATAGCACCTACGTTGCCGCTTCGAAACCACCATCGATCGCGGGCAGGACGAAGATCTTGCCATCGCCCATGCGTCCGGTGCGGGCCACCTCGACGATGGTTCGCACGAGCTCGTCGACGTTCAAATCCTCGACCCAAAGCGTAATCTCGACCTTGGGCAGGTAGGCCATCGAATACTCGCTGCCGTGGTATTCATCGAGGTAGTTTTTTTGCCGGCCGTAGCCTTTGAC
>JAEWUR010000549.1 GCA_023397045.1 Planctomycetota bacterium | reverse complement strand
AGGTTATGCTTCAGCATAACACATTGGCAGACAACGTCTTGTTATGCTGAAGCATAACCTACAGCCTGTCGGCATTTCAGCCCGTGTGGTGAGAAATGCGGGCTAGGGTGAGGGCCCGTGAATCGATCAGAAGACGTTTGGGTTAGCCACAAGGCCGAGTGTGCCGCTTGCGGCTTCGCAATCAAGCTCGTAGGGTCCGCCTCGCGGACCATTGGAACGCAGAAATACCGCAATAGTCCGCAGGGCGGACCCTACCCAGGACGCAGCCCAACCTTTCCGCAACAAAGACTATTCACGTTCCAACCGAAGCAACCGAACCTCCATCGGCGCCAACGTCAGCGGGCCGTCGACCTCCTCCCCCGTCAACACATCCCGGGCCGGCGTCGGCTTGCCATCCTGAACCACCGTCACCGTCGCCGGCTCCGTGCGCGCGTTGGACAGGTTGACCACCAGCCCCTCCGGCGTCACGGCGCTGCGCCGCTCGACGCCCCAGACGATCGGCTGACCGGCCTCTTGCAGGTCGACCAGCGGCCGAACGTTCCAGTCCTTCAACCGATTGGCGATCTGTTCGCAAAGTTCTCGATCCATGCCCTGCCGATCCAACGCGATGCGTTCGATCGGCAACTTGCACTCGCGCGGCTGGTCGTACTCGTTGCGCGACAGCGGATCGCCGTCGCCAACGTAGATCACCCGACCCTTATACCGCTCTAAAGTTGCCATCGCGGCGTCCGACAAATGCTTGACGTTCGGAACGAACAACAACGGCGCGTCGGGAACCACATCCGCCTCAAGCTGGCGCTCGGCCGCGAAACCCAATTTCAGCCCGGTGAACGAGAGCGCCGTGTAGACGCTATTCAACGCCCAATCGTAAGACGCCGCCTCATACACGCTCGATGTGAAGCTCTGGAGCACCACCGCTTGCGGCGGCGTCTGCTGGATGGCCGTCACCTCGGTCGCCGCGCGGTTCAGGTCGAGAGCGACCACGCCGACCGCCTCGGTGCAGGCGGGCCGGAGTTTGATACTGCCGGCCAAATCGCTCTTCATGTCCGACGTTCGCTCCCAAACCCAAATCGTCGTCGCGCTCTGCCCATGAATAGCCCCCTGCCAAAGCGCGGCCCGAACGTGTTCGGCCGGAACCGCTCGCGTCTCGCGGTCGACGATGATGTGGTTTTCCGTGTTGAACACCGGGGCGTCGAGCACCGAACGTTGCAGGTCGTGTGACGCGGCATTGAGAACCCAGCCCTGGGCGAACTCCGACGTGCCGAAGTTGTAGAAATTGATCGAGTCGTTGCCGTTGATGTCGCTGAACTCCGCGAACAACGCGGCATCGACGCCATACGAAGAATTAACGCCATTCAGCATGGTCCAGGTCATCGCCTTCGCATGGACCGGCAGCCCCGGCGCGACCTCGTGAACCGCATCGGCCAGCATCTGGTGCCAGTCGGCGAAAAACTCCTGATTAAACCGGATGAAATCCATCCAGACCGCGCGCTCGGCCGGCGGCTCGAACGGATCGGGCAGCGGCACGTCCGACCACGACCCATAACTCGCTCCATACCGCGCGTTCAACGTCGCGATATCGCCGTGACGCTGTTCGAGCCAGCCCTGCCACAATTTTCGGGCCGACTCGCACGGCGCCTCCTTGTTGACCGGCTCGTTCGAAATGCAAATGCTATGCAACGCCGGGTGGTCCTTCAACGGCTCGATCGCCGTCGTCACGAAGCGATGCAATAACTCGCGGCTCTCGGGCGCGTGCAGGCAGTACTTCAAAAAACCGTCGCGACGCACCTGCAAATGCGGCCACTTCTCGAAAGCCCACTGCGGCATGTAATGCGGACTGATCAACAAACAGACGGCCACGCCCGCCTTCTGCGCGCGGTCCAAAACCGACCGCATGTTTTGCATCGGCGCATCGCTGACCACGCCATCCTCCGGAAACACGCTGTTCGGACCAAACTCGATCTGGATGATGTTCGTCCCATAATGCGGCCATTTCTCCATGTCGGTCACGCACGAGCCGAAATGCCCAAAACCGGTGAAAAACACCGGCCGCTCGACCGTGGTACCGTCGGCCATCCGAACCGGAGCGACGAATGAACTCTTCGCGATGGTCGGACGTTGGTTGCCGGTCCATCGGGGCGCGGCCGCAAACGTGCGATTGCTGGCCAAGGCCTCCTCCAACTCGCCGCGCAGCCGCTTGGCCATCGGCTCCATCTCGTCGATCGCTTCGTGCGAGCGTTTCACCTCTCCGCTGTTCGCGTCATCTTCGGCAAACGTCGCAAAATTATCCAACACGGTCAGCGTCACATCGGGATACGAGATGTCCTGGCCTTTCGACCGAATCGCTTCGAGGTCCATTCGCATCGCGGCCGCTTGCGCACGCAGCGAGGCAATGCGTTCGAAAGCCTTTTTCTTCGAGTAGAACTTGACCGGCGCCGTCGCCGTCGCCGACGCCTGCCCCGACGGCTCCAGCCGGATCGTCAGCGTTCGAACGTCGTTCGACGGGGCGGCCGATTCGCCCCGGACCAGCACGCGCCATACGCCGGCCGCCACATCGACCGGTCGCGACAGCGTCTCGCCGGTCGACAACGCGATGTCCCAACGGCCCGCCACCGCCTTCGGCGATCCCAACATGAAAGAGAACTGAAACGGACCGTCGGTCTGCACGTTGATGTCCGGCTCGTCGACGCAAAGCAACGGCGCGACGTTCTCGCCCGGGTTGATCGGATCGAACGTGGCCGACTCGCCTTCCTCGACTTTCACATCGTCGATCCAGACGCCCGCCGTCGGGCTTTCCGTGCCGATGCGCACGATGAAATTGGCGTCTTCCTTGTCGGCCGTGAAGGTCTGTGAAATGCGCCGCCACTGCCCGTCGGTTCCAAACGCGCCCGCGTTATACTGCCAATTCGCGCCGCCCTTGAGGTTCACAATCCCGGGCGCGTCCGACTTGATCCACGCGCTCAGCGTGTACCTCTTACCCTCGGTCAGTCCGATCGGATTCGCCCGCCAAAGCATCCCGAAGACGTGCGCGCCGAAGGGCGTGTTGTTGGTCAGCTTGATCGATTGCCGGCCGGTGTGCGCGACCGTCGCGTCGATCGTGCATGTGGCGTCGGTGTTGCGGCGATCCCAGAGCCATCGCTCCGGGATTCCGTTCGGACCCGACTGCTCGAAGCTCGGGTTGTCCAACAAGTTCGGCCGCGATGCCATCGGCTCGACGACGACCTCTTTCAATTCGATGCCGTCAGCCGAGGCGACCGATGCGACAACGATAATCGACATCGCACTCAGTGCCATCTTCCACGAACGGGACGACAACAGCGCAACAACAAACCGGGAATGCGTCGGGTGGCTCATAGCTTCAACCTGGTCGGAGGGTGAGGACGGGGTGGGATTCGTCGGAGGGCGTCGACTTGGCACAAGCCGAACGGTCAGGATTATTCTAACCGATGCCCCCCCAGAAAGAAAGAGGGCAAAACGCCGTCGCCGACGATCGTGTGAGCGTCTTGGTTGTGGGTGGAAAATCGGGTATAAGGACTGCCCGTGGAGGAGGTTTACCTATTTTCCGCCAAATCAAGGGAGAAAAGCCATGGAAGGCTT
>JAEWUR010000496.1 GCA_023397045.1 Planctomycetota bacterium | reverse complement strand
GAACATCGTAACCCGAAGCGTAAGCGAGGGACAGCCTCGCTTACGCTTCGGGTTACGATTCTGTCGCACTGAGTCTCCATTCCTAACGATGATCTAGACAGACCGCTAGCGGTCACCGACAAAACGGATCAGGCTGACCGACCAGGGCGGCAATTCGACCCGATCGGGATGGTCCGGGTTGACCGGCAGCGAATCGACGCGATGCTGTCCGGGCAACGCGCTTTCCAGATTGTCGGCCGTCAAGCAGCGAACGCTCTCGACTTTGCAGCCGGGAAATGAGCGGCCGGGAAAGGAAAGACGCTTGGCGTCGGGCCCTCGATGAACGACCGCTGCCAACGAACGGCCTGCCGGATCGGTGCCCCAGAGTATCCGCACATCGGGATCGTCCGGATTGGTCGTCGCCACGCCCACGCGATATCCGACAAGCTCGGAGAGCAGCCGATTGGCCTCGCATGTCGACGATAGTACGTATTGTCCTGGAAACCGCTGTAAATTCCGCCCTCGCTCGGTCGATGCAAGCCACGCAAACTGGTGCGAGTCCTCGTCGTAGCCCACATCATATCGCATCATGCCGAAAAACGGCGTTTCGAGGTCGTGAAACACGGCCATATCGCATCGGGGGTCGGCGAGAAACGCGATCCAGTTCCACGCATAAACGATCGCATGGGCATGCGTGCCGATCACGCGAAACGAATCCCAATAGCCGCTGTCGAACTTGAAGACCATCGTTTCGGTCACCGCCATCGGCGCGTCGGGAATCCCTAGCTCGGCTCGCCGTTTGGTCGCGACGTCAAACCATCGCGTGAACTGCAAGTCGCCTTGCGAGAACGTCAGCAGATTGGCGGCGTCGCCCGGCGCGTTTGGACCCGGCCATGTGCCGAAGGGATAATGCACGTTGAACGACTGAATCTGGTCCAGAACGCCTTGTTTTCGCAGCTCCTCGATGCATTCGGTCAGCCAGGCGTCGCCCATTCCGATCGCGACGATGGGCGTTTGTCGGTCCTGTTGGCGAATCTTTTTGACGATGGCCGCCGCGACGCGCGCGTAATCGGCGCCTTTGCAGTGCGCCCACTCTTCGTTGCCGAGTTCCCAGGCGACGACGGGCGCGTCGATCGCTCGAAGCCGGGCAACCAACGCGGCGGCATAGTCGGCCTGGGCCTCGATGCGGTCGACGTCGTAATTGTTGGCGGCCCTGCTGAAGACCGATGGAATAGCCGCATGGGCCTGCTGCCCATCGAAATGAAACAGCATCGGAAGCTGGTAGAGCAAGCCGATGTCGTACTTCTTGGCAAAGGCCGCGATATCGTCCAACGTCACGAAATCCCTAGAGCCCGGGTTGCCTTCGGAATACTCGCCGAGATGGACCGCCTGCGCGAGTTGCATGGTGGTCGTCTTCCCGTCGGGCAGGTAGAAGTAGGCGGAATCGCCGCCAGGAAAACGCAAGACGCGAATCCCGCTGTCGTGCAGCGCCGCGCCGAACGCCTCGGCCTTCGATCGCGGATCGTCGCCGGGCAGCGTTCCCGTAAATATGCCCGGCCGCGAAAACTCGCTGTTGACGCCGAAATGGAGCGGTGTGACCGGCCTTCCCGATTCGCCTGGCCGCTGCACTTCCAACACGGAACCATCGGACCCGACAACGGCGCACAGCAACAAGAAAGCAGCTTCCATTTCGAGAATCTCCAGCATGGGTTGGGCGGGCAGCTATTGGGTCTCAGGAAAGTAATGCCGCGAGGCCGACCAACGGAAGGCCGGTAAACAGGAGTTTTCGGCCATGAACCACCCGACATTATCTACCTGAGTATCAATAATCGGCGGTCGGCCAATGCGACCGTCAGGCAGGTATCTTCATTATCCGCAATCGGCCGGCCTTTCGCAACTAGGCGGGCCGGGGTGTGGGCTGGCAAACAGTCTCAAGAGAATGCCGCCGGTTCTCAATGATCGGGCTGCCGGAGGACCGTAAAATCCAATTTGCGGCGATACTGCAACACGTTATGCGTTATTAACCAGAGAGAATGCTTCGAGGAATTGTATTCGACATCCGAGAGTTTGCGGTGCATGACGGGCCGGGCATCCGCACGACGGTTTGCCTGAAGGGCTGCCCGATGCGGTGCTCGTGGTGTCACAATCCCGAGGGCATCTCGGCAGCGCCCCAAGTCATTCACGGCCTCGCCGGCGAGCGAACGGTCGGCCGATGGTACGATTCCGCCGAACTCGCGGTCCTGTTGAACGGGCAGGCCGACATCCTGCGCGACTCCGGCGGCGGAATCACGTTTTCCGGCGGTGAACCGCTCGCGCAGGCCGATTTCGTGTTGGAAGTAATCGGCCGGCTCGACCGCACGCATACCGTGCTGGACACCTCGGGCTATGGTTCAGCCAAAGACTTTTTGTCTTTAGCCTCCCGCGTCGATCTGGTGCTCTTCGATCTGAAACTGATCGATCCGGAACTGCACCGTCGATACACCGGTTGCTCGAACGAGCCCATATTGAGCAATCTACGAGCGTTGTCAACGCTTTCGACGCCATGCATCGTCCGAGTGCCGCTGGTGCCGGGCGTTACCGACACCGCGGCCAACCTGTCGGCCATCGCCGGACGAGTCGGCGAATGTCCCAATGTGCGTCATGTTGAACTGCTGCCCTACAATCGAGCCGCCGGCGGCAAATATCGACCGGTCGGCATGGCTTTCTCTCCCGGCTTCGACGAAAACGCGGCGACCACGCCCGACATCTCGGTTTTCGAATCGTTTGGCGTGAAAGCAATCATGGTCTAGCCGCAGCAGAACGAATGGCGAGCAATGACGTGGTCCTGGTAGGGCGGTTCCAGCTCGCAGAAATAGCCGCTCCAACCCCAGACGCGCACGATGAGGTTCCTGTGCCGCTCGGGATGGCGTTTGGCATCCTTCAGCGTTTCGACGTTGATTGCATTCAACTGGAGTTGTTGGCAACCGAGTTGCGCGAAGGTTCGCACCAGCATCGCGACCTTCCGAAGTGAATCCTCGCCGTGAAAGACCGCGTCGGAAAGCTCCAACGTGACCGGTCCGCCGTTGCAGACGCGGCGATAGTCGATCTTGCCGAAGCTCTGCAAAACGCTGATCGGGCCGCGGATCGTCGCGCCCGGCGACGGCGCCAAGTTGGCGCTGAAATATTGCCCGCGGCGACGCCCATCGGCCGTTGCACCGACGGCCGGTTCCCGCATCCCATCGTGACCTTCGGCCAGCCAGACGTAATACATAGCCGAGCCCGAGCCGGGACGGATGATGCCGCCGCGCCCGTTGTCGTCGACGGCCTCGCAGGCCTCGGCGAACGCATCGAACAGGGCGGTCAACCAGCGATCCGCCCGATCGTCGTTATTTCCAACCTTCGGACCGTCGTCGGCCAACATTCGGCGCAACGGCTCATCATTTTCGAAGTCGGTGATCAACGCATTGACCAAATTGGCACGGTCAACTCGATTTTCGGAAAGCACGAGCGTTTCGACGGCTGCCAAGGCATCGGCCGCACTGGCCGAACAGGCGCCATGGATGCCGAAATTGTTGTATTTCAGCCCTTCCGACAGATCGCGGCCGTTCTCCAGGCAGTCGTCCATGAGGACCGAATACCAAGGGGCCGGCGGCAGCAACAAGGTCCGGTACGAGTCGACCAGCCGTTGGACTTGTTCGCCCATGTCGCTGCGAACGCGGGCCATCATGCCGTCGAGGTCATCGCCGGCGGCCAATCCTTCGCGAATGGCGCGATCGACGGCGGCCGGCATCGAAACCGCGCCAACGTTGACCACTTCCATGCCGCGGCCGGGAATAATGAATTCCCAGCAGGCCGCCACGGTGTAGTCGCGAGCGTCCTCAATGTCATAGCCGTGCGCAACCAAGGCGGGTATGACCACGTCATCGTTCGAATATTGCGGAAAACCAAGGCCAAGCCGAGTCAACTCGCTGGCGAGACTGAGCAGTTCGAGGCCGGTGTCTCTGTTGATTCGCAGGTTGATCTTCGGATCGATCATCGCGACGTCGCAGGCAACGCGCAGCACCATGTAGGTGAGGGCATTCACGGCGTCGGCCCCATCGCGCGTCACGCCGCCAAGCATCAGCGATTGGCCGTTGTCGCCCTGCTGCACGCCCGGATAGAGGTCCGAGTCCTTGTTCAGCGAGATGAAGAATTCGGCCAACAATTCCTCGGCGCCGGCGGTATCGAGTCGCCCGGCCGAAAGGTCGGCGTCGAGATACGGCCACATGTACTGATCGAATCGACCAAGGCCAACGTGATAATGGCCCGCCAACCAGACGATGGCATGACAAAACCGCAGCGATTGGAGGGCTTCGTGGAACGTGCGCGGCGGCTCGGCCGGAACGCGTCGTAGGATTTTTTCCAGCTCGAAATTGCCCGCCTGTCGTGCGGCGTCGGCATAGCGTGACGCCAAGGAGAGGACGGCGTCGATCGTCTCGATCGCGGCATCGAGAAATTCCACGGCCTTCGTGTCGGCGGCCAGCCGGTCGCGCGTGGCCACTGCGACAGCGCGACGCCCCAGCAACCCTTGGCTGAGCACCATGCCCCAGTCGGCGCAGATGTTGCTGATCGGTCCCAATTCGTGCAGCGCATGACCCTCGGTCCGTCGGGCCCAATCGTCGGCGGTATAGTAGGTTGGGATCTGCCGGGGATTGGTGCGCAAGAAGGCGATTCGCGCGTCCGGCTCAATGACCGGCGACTCGGCCTCGCACATTCGCCGGACTAGCCTTGAAGCCCGGCGCGGCCACGAAAGCCGTTCGTTGTTGCATTCGTTCAAGACATCGGGGGCCGATGCGTGACGATGGATCGCCTGTTCGCGGTTGCGCACGCGCCGCTGCATTTCCGTCAATCGAGAGTTGTTCATACCCTCATTGTATGCGGCGCATCGTGCCGGGACATTGAGAGGCGGCGGATTCTTCTTGAGAACCTTTTCATCAGGCCGCCGCTAATCGGCCCTTTGCGCGTGTCGGCGGAAATCGCCGGGCGTTTGGCCGGTCATTCGCTTGAAGACCACACTCATGTATTCGGGATGGACGTACCCGGCCAGCTTGGCAATCGCTTCGAGCACGAGATCGGTCTCGGCCAGCAGTTGCTTGACCCGCTTGATCTGGACCGTTCGGATTTCGTCCTGCGGCGACCGACCGACGTATTTCCGAAAACGGCGTTCCAAAAAACTCCGCGAGACGGCCAGATGTTCGACGACATCGCGCACGGTCACGCCGTTGCAGGCGTTTTCGCGAATGTACCGGACCGCAGCGGCGATTTCCCGATCGTCGATGCCCAGCACGTCGGACGATTGACGCATGACGACGTCGACCGGCTCGACGAGCCGCTCGGCCGGCGCGACGACATCGCCCGCCATCAAATGGTCGAGCCATTCGGCCGCTTCATAGCCGATCCGCTCGGGATTCGGGACGACGCTCGACAGCGGAGGATCGCACAATTCGCAGAGTACCTTCTCGTTGTCGACGCCGACGACGGCCCCCTCTTCCGGCACGGCCAAGCCCACGGTTCGACATGCATTGAGCACCTGTTGGCCGCGAACGTCGTTGCAGGCCAACACGCCCAGAGGTTTTGGCAATCCGAGCAGCCACTCGCCGATTTTCTCCTGGTCGGCCGTCCACTCCGGAGCATGCAGACCGCGCCAGGGCGATTCATAACGTTCGATGGGACGGCCTGCCGCTCGGACGGTCTCGGCGAATCCGTCGCGGCGCAGGTCGGACCATGTTTCCTTCGCGAATCCGCAGAAGGCGAAGTGTCGCAACCCGCGTTCGAGCAGATGCTGAGCGCCGAGGCGGCCGATCGCGCGATGGTCGGACAAGATCCGCGGCATGCCCAGGTCGCCGTAAATGTCGTTCAGGTCCACCGTCGGAATGCCGCGGTGCAGCAGCGCCTTGGCCAGTCGCCGGTCGGTCGAGCGACAGAGGATTCCGTCCCACCGGGTGCGCAACAGCCAAGGCGGCGTGGGCGCCCGCAGCTCGCGCTGTTCGAGAAATACCGACCACGGCCGATGCGACCGCACGTATCGGGCGACGCCGTCGAGAATCTGACGGCCGTAAATGCCCGACATCTCGACAAGCAAGGCTACTCGGGGTCTCTCTGCCACGGGCGGCTCCGTACAGGACGCTGGAAAACATCACGCCTACCCCAATTCTAGAGTCTACGACGCTCGATCTCAAGACTTTGTCGGTCGGCCACCAAAAATCTCAATCGGGACATCTGGCCTTTGCGACGATATTGCCGGAAAACAGGCAAACACCTCGCATTCACGACGGGCTGAAACCATTCTCAAAGCAAAGGCAACGAATCTCATAGACTCGGCCCATCGTTTTCGTTACGCTCATGGTAGCCCGCTATCGGGTGGATCGTCTCCTGTTTGTCCCATCACTTTCTGACCCGTTCGGAGCATCACGACTGTGCGACTGAACCGCTATTTGATCCAAAGCGCGATGGTGGCGGCCGTGGCCGGATTCCTTTTCGGCTTCGACACGATCGTCATCTCGGGCACGACCGAGATGCTCACCGAGCAATTCAATCTCTCACCGCTCGCATTGGGCTTCACGGTTGCCAGCGCGCTGATTGGCACAATTCTCGGCTCGCTCATCACCGGCAAACCGTCGGAATGGTGGGGACGCAAGCCGGTATTGATGCTGCTTTCGCTGTTCTTCTTCGTGTCGGCCGTCGGCTGTGCGTTCGCTTGGGATTGGACTTCGCTGATGGTCTTCCGATTCATCGGTGGCATCGCAATCGGCGGCGCGTCGGTCGTCTCGCCAATGTACATTGCGGAGATTTCGCCGCCGTATGCCCGCGGCCGACTGGTCGCCACAAGTCAACTGAACATCGTCATCGGTCTGGTGGCCGCGTATATCTCGAATTTCATCATCGCGATGCTGATGCCGGACGATCCGTCGTCGTGGCGTTGGATGCTCGGCGTCGAAGCGATCCCCTGCGTGATCTTCTTTGGACTTCTTCTGCCGATTCCCGAGAGTCCGCGCTGGCTTGTCAAGCGCCATCGCCGGGCCGAGGCGCTCGATGTGTTGAAACGCTTGGGCAACGACAATCCCGATGCGCTCTTGCAAGAAATCGTCGAATCGCTGCACGAAGAGACGGTCGGCTTGGACGAGCCGTTCTTCCGGCGCAAGTATTTGAAGCCGATCCTGCTCGCCTTCATGGTCGCGTCGTTCAACCAGTTGGCCGGCATCAATGCGATTCTGTACTACAGCGGCCATATCTTCCGCATGGCCGGGGCCGAGCAGACCAGCCAATTGGCCCAATCCATCATCATCGGCATGACGAACCTCGTCTTCACGCTCATA
>JAEWUR010000420.1 GCA_023397045.1 Planctomycetota bacterium | reverse complement strand
CCGGGTCGATTCGCTCGTCTGCCAAACCGGCGCATACCGATATGGGTTGCCCCCTGTTGAAGCAATCGGCGCGCCAAAAAGCCGTCCCGAATTGCAACCACTTACTGAAAAAGGATTTATGTCATTTCCTCGGAGACAGGGCGCCGATACGACAGCCACGCTTACCTGTCATATTGGCAGGTTTTCTGGAACGTTGACGTGCGAAGATGGTATACGTAATATAGGGGAATAGGGGGTTGAACTGTCGCCCTGGTCGCACCGAAGGAACTGAATCGAATCGCCAAAACGCCCGACGGGAACCTTTTTCATGCTTCAAAAACGATCGATTGCCTGGTATTCGTTCCTGGTTCTGGCCGTCGCGGCCTGTTGGTTGCCGTCGGCACTCGTGCCGGCCGCCGACGAAGCCCCGGCGCCGGTTGACGCCGAGAAGAAGAACGAGATTCCGGCGCCGGAGAATCTGAAATTGCCCACGCGCGACGGTCTCGAGTTGGCCATGACCTATTACCCGAGCAATCGCGGAAAAGAGGCGGTGCCGGTCGTCCTGCTGCACATGTGGAAGCAGAGCCGGACCGATTTCGCCGACCTGGCCACCTATCTGCAAGCCCAGGGCTGTGCCGTGGTGGTTCCCGATCTGCGAGGGCATGGCGAAAGCACGAATTGGATGGGCGGCCGAAAAGACGACGGCCTGAAAGCCGCCGCATTGTCGCCGAGCCAATTTTCGGCCATGGCGATCATGGACATGGAGGTCGTCAAAAAGTTTCTTTGGGAGAAGAACAACGCCGGCAGTTTGAACATCGACAAACTGTGCATCGTCGGCGCCGAGATGGGTGCGTCGGTCGCCTTGAACTTCACGCTGAACGACGCGCTGGACCAGGATCGCAACCGAGTGCCCCGGCCCGACTTTCAACTCGGCCGGTTCGTCAAGGCGCTGGTGCTGATCTCGCCCGAGCTATCCTTTCGCGGTTTGCCCATCCGAGGCAGCAGTGCCCGGTTGATTCCCGACGTGGCGATGCTGATTCTCGTCGGCCGCAAAGACGCGAAGGCGACCGAAGACGCAACGCGAATCCACGACATCTTCGAGCGATTTCATCCCGAGCCGACCGGCGACAACATCCTCGATCGAAAAACGCTGTTCTTCGGCAAACTCGACACCAGCCTTCAAGGCACCAAGCTGCTCGATCCGAAGTTCAGTATTCCGGCGATCATCGCCGACTTCATCCAACGCCGTCTGATCAACAGCGAAGAGTCGAAAGACTGGGTGTGGCGCGAACGAAAGTTCCCGCACGGATAGAACCGGCGGCGTAGGTTATGCTTCAGCATAACGCATCGCCATGCTTTCGGCTTGTTATGCTGAAGCATAACCTACGGCTACCGCTACCGCCCTCACCCTTACCCTCCGGGCACCGGCCGTAGGTTGGTCGAGGGAGAGGGGACGAATCAGTCGTTGATTTCTCTCTCGAAGGACAGATCGTCGTCTTCGCGTTCGACGGGCATCCCGTAACTCTCGCCGAACCATCGGCCGAGATCGACCAAGCGGCATTTCTCGCTGCAAAAGGGCATCGCCGGAGTTTCGTCCGGTTCAAACTCGCGTCGGCAGATGGAACATCGCAGGGACATCTTTGGTGGGTAGTGGGTAGTGAGCCGCCGTGCCGGCGGCTGCTAAACGGGATTGGTTTTTTCACGCGTGTTTCTCGCTATCCACTATTCATTATCCATTATCCACTATTCGCTACTTGTTCTTCGTCTTCTCTTTCGTTTTCGATCCCTCGCTGCTCTTTGCGGCGGTCGAGGAACTGCTGGAAGTTTTGTCGGCTGCGGCGGCTTTCTTGTACGATTCGCTTCGATAGTCGGTCTTATAGAAGCCCGATCCCTTGAAAACGATGGCCGCGCCGGGTCCGATCAACCGGCGGAGTTTTTGCCGGCCGCACTCGGGGCATTTCTTTTTCGGGTCGTCCTTGATCGATTGGAATAGCTCGAAGCTGTGGTTGCAGGCGTCGCAGACGTAGTCGTAGGTTGGCATGATGTTGTCTTCCGCTAGGAATCGCTCTCTTTCGATACGATCACTTGGCTCGGCCGCACCACGCGGTCGTGCAGTTGATATCCGTTTTGCGTAACCATGAGGACCGTGTTGGCCGGAAACTCCTCGCTCGGCTGCTGCAACACGGCATGATGGAAATTCGGGTCGAACGGTGCATGAAGCGCCTCGATCCGCAGGCAGGCGTGCGCCTTCAACACGTCTTCCAACTGTTGTTGGACCATCTTGAATCCCTCGAGCAGCGAGCCGGCGTCGGTGTTCTTCTCGGCGGCTTCGATCGCCCGTTCGATATTGTCGAGCACCGGCAGCAAGTCGCGCAACAGCGACATGTTGGCATAACGGTTCTGCTCGTCGAAATCGCGAGCGACTCGCTTTCGATAGTTGTCCAACTCAGCGCGGCAGCGAAGTTCGCGGTCTTTCGCGGCGTCCAATTCCGCCTGAAGTTTGGCCACGGCGTCCTCGGCCGGTTTTGCAGCCTCGGCCGCGACCTCGGGCGTCGGGTCGCACGGTTCGTGTTCGTGGGGTTTATTTTTGGTCACGGTTGTCACACCTCCTTCATGTTCTCGAAAAAGCTTTGAAGCTTTGAGAGGCCTTCGGCTCATTTGAGCCTTGGCTCATTCAAACAACTCCTTCAGTTTTTCGAAAAAGCTTTTTCGCGCGGGACTAACGTGGGCGTTCTCGATCTCGGCCAATTGCCGAAGCACCGTCTCGTGCTCGGCACTGATCGCCTGCGGCACCTCGATGTGAACCTGCACCAACAGGTTGCCGCGGCCGTGATGGTGGGGGTCGGGCATTCCCTTCCCCTTCACCGTAAACGTCTCGCCGTTTTGCGTGCCGGGCGGAACGGTCAGATTCTCCGGTCCGTCGAGAGTCGGCACTTCCAGGGTCGTTCCCAGCACCGCCTGGCTATAGTTGATCGGCACCTGGCAGTGCAAATCGCGCCCGCGACGATGGAACAGCGAATGCTCGGCGATGTGGAAGAAGCAGTAACAATCGCCGGGCGGTCCACCGCTGGGACTCGGTTCGCCTTCGCCCGCCAAACGCAGTCGAGTATGCTCGTCGACGCCGGCGGGGATGTCCACCTTGCGGGTGATTTTCTTTTGGACGTAGCCGGAGCCTCGGCAGGCGGTGCATGGGTTGTGGATGACTTGGCCTGCGCCGTGGCACGAGGGGCAAGTCGTCTGGAGCGCGAAGATTCCGGTGGACTGCACCACGCGGCCTTTGCCGCCGCAGTAGCGGCATGTTTCGGGCTTCGTGCCCGGTTTGGCGCCGGATCCGTTGCACGTTTCGCATGCCACGTGGCGCATGAATCGAACGACTTTGGACGTACCCCGGGCGGCCTCGAACAGATCGAGCCGGACTTCGCACCGGACGTCGGCGCCTTTTTGAACGCGGCTGCCTCGGCCTTGTCCGCCGCCGAAAAGATCGCCGAAGAAGCCTTGTCCAAAAATGTCGCCGAACGCATTGAAGATGTCGGAGACGTCGTGGAATTGTGGCGCGCCGCCGCCTTCGAGCCCGGCATGGCCGAAACGGTCATACCGCGCGCGTTTTTCCGGATGGCTGAGCACCTCGAACGCCTCGGCCGCCTCCTTGAACTTGACGACCGCTTCCTCATTGCCCGGATTCTTGTCCGGATGGAACTGCATGGCCAATTTCCGATACGACTCGGAGATTTGGGCCTCGGTGGCGCTGCGTTCGATGCCTAGGACTTCGTAATAATCGCGTTTATCCGCCATCGTGGACATGGCCAGGTTAAGTCATCAGAATGTCGAATACTTCATTGTACTCTATTGAGCCAAGAAAGGGGGCCACCCCCTTTTTCGGACGGTGGCCCTGAGCTTTCTTCGTAGGGTCCGCCGTGCGGACCATTTTTTCGCGGTCGTTGCGTCGGTCGTGGTCCGCAGGGCGGACCGTACAGGTTCCTTAGCGAACGCTGCCTTCGACCATCCGCTTCTTCTTGT
>JAEWUR010000388.1 GCA_023397045.1 Planctomycetota bacterium | reverse complement strand
CTTCGGGAGAGGGTTAGGGTGAGGGCCGTTTGTCGACAAGATCGTTTCATGCCATCACTTCTTCGATTCCATCCAACTGGTCGCCCATCCCAACTTGCTGGGCGCCTCGTCGGGCTCATTCTGGATCTTCTGCAAATGCTCCTGCGCCATTCGCGCCTTTTCCGTCCGCGGATAACCCTTGATGACGCTCTGATAGTACATCCTGGCCGCGCCAAAATGCCCCTTCTTCTCGTAATACTCGCCCAATTCGTAGTCGCGGTTCGCTTCCTCCTCGATGATCTGCGCTCGGGCTTGCGCCACGCGTTCGCGATCGGGCCCGAGTTTGTCGCCATATTGCGTCAGCGCGCGATCGGCGATCTTTCCGGCGTCGCGCAGCGGCGCCTGTTCGTACATCGTGCCCTGATAGATCCGCATCTTCGCCTGGAGTCCGAGCAGGTGGGCTTTCTTCTGGTGCTCGCTGTTCGCATACTCCTTGATCAACTGATCGTAGTTGTACGCGGCGTTTTCATATTGGCCCCGGCGGAAATAGGCATTGCCCAACGCCATTAAGCTGTCGTCGGCCAACGGACCCGTCGGATCGTTCAGCCGGACGCGCTCGTAGGCCTGCACGGCATAGCCGAACGTATCGAACATCGGGCGGCTCTTGTCGGTCACGTTCGGCGTCACCGGCCATTTCGGCTTCGAGTCCTGCAACTGTTCCCAGTAACGTCCCAGAGCGAACTCCCGCGCGACGACCGTGTCGAGATAGCGGGTGTTGGCGTATTTCTTCATCAGGCCGCCGTAGGTATCGTGCGCTTTCGAATACTGGTCGGCGAAAAACTCGCTCTCACCCTGCAGAAATAGGGCGTCTTCCTCCAGCGGCGAATCAGGCCATCGGTCGGCGGCCGTGGCGAACTTGCCCGCGGCCTCCGAGTATTTCTTGTCGAGGAACAGCGTCTTGCCCTCTTGCAGCGCCGCCCGGGCGATCTTCTCGTCGGGCCCATATCCCGCCGCCGTCTTGACGCTCTTATAGACATTCTCCGGCGCCAAGTCCGACAGCTCGAAACCTTTCTCCTTTTCCCTCTGCGCTTCGAGGTTCTTAATGCTCACGGCCTCGGCGGGCGGAGGCGGTAGCTCATTCGGGATCGTCGGCGGCGGGCCGGCAATCGGTTTCTGCGAAGGATCGGCGGCCCAGTCCGGATGACTCGTCGGACCGGGGATCAGCGGACCCACCTGATTCGTAACGTCCACATTGGCCGACGTCTGCTGAACGTCATAGGGAACCGGTTGCGTCGGCGGAGTCTGCGGCGTCGCGTCGGCCGACTTCCGGCCGGTCAACGACTTGAACAGCCATCCGTCGTATTCACCGTTGCCGGAATCATTGTTCTGCGCGTTAGCGGCCGCCGGCGGCGTCATCGCGCAGCCGCCGAAAAAGCTCAACACGCCGATCAGGAACAATCCCGTAGGCAGTCTCGTGTTCGACATCGTGGACTTCCTTGTCCGTAGTATGTTGAAAACCAATCGGATGAAGTGAGGATGAAACCAGCTATTGGTCTGTCCCATTCAAGTTTCCGAATGGACGGAACATCGTAACCCGAAGCGTAAGCGAGGCTGTCCCTCGCTGACGCTTCGGGTTACGATTCTGTCGCACCGAATCTCCATCTGTAACGACGATCTGGACAGACCACGGTTGCATTACGTTCCCAACACTCCGAGATAATCGTGCATCTTTGGTTTCCGTCCCAGAAGATGACTGAAATAGTGGTTCATCAATCCGCGTATTTCACCGAGGCTTTTCGAATCGATCTCCAATCGCCGCCACGCAAGCCCGTCGGCGTTGGCCAACTGGGCCATCGCCCGCAACGCGCCCGCGCTGACCGACGCCACGTGCGTCTTCCCCGCGCGACACCTCGGACAAAGCACCCCGCCGTCGATCTGTCCGAACGCCACGCGCCCGGTCGTGGGCACCGCAACGCCGCATTCGACGCACGCATCCAACGACGGAACCTGTCCTAATATTCTCAATAAACCCAATTCGAAACGCACAACCCATCGAGCGACGGCCTCACCGGCGCTCAGCGCCACGAGCGTCTCGTCGGCCAAGTCGAACAATTCCGGATGAGGATCGCCTTCGTCGGTCAAACGGTCCAACAACTCGGCGACGTAGTAGCCCGCGTAGAGCCCCGACAGGTCGCGTCCGGCCGGTCGAAACCTCCGCAGCAGCTTCGCCTCCGTCAATAAATCCAAGGCGTCGGACGATTTGTGGAGGAAGACTATTCGACAAAGGGCTAACAGGTCAAGAGCAGACTCGAACGGCCCTTTGAGCCGCCTCGCTCCCTTCGCCAACGCCCCTATCTTGCCAAATTCCCGCGTAAATAGCGTCACAACGAGACTGGTCTCGCTGAAATCCACCGTCCGGATCACAATGGCCGACGCTTTTTCGGAAGACATACGTTGAGAGCCTATTCCACAAGTCCCCTCTCCCACCGGGAGAGGGTTAGGGTGAGGGCGGTCTTATCGAGGACTCTCGGTTCTGCAACGGCTTGATTTTCAAAATGTTCCAATATTGAAATGGGCGATGAGCACCAAACGTCATTCGAACGCCGACAGTCCGTAGGTTATGCTTCAGCATAACAAAACCGTAGCTTCCAAGGTGTTATGCTGAAGCATAACCTACGGTGGTGAGAAATCCGGCTAGCTCCCCAGATATTCGTTCTCTTTCCGCCGCATGGCCGCCCGCTTCTGCGGCGTCCCATCATCGTATCCCACCAGATGCAACGTTCCGTGGATCACGTAGCGTAGCAGTTCCTCCTCGGGCCGACAACGATATCGCGGCGCACAGGCCAAGGCCGTGTCGGCACTGACAACCACCTCGCCCTCCAACATGCCCGGCGACTGCTCCAGGACAAAACTCAATACGTCGGTCGGGCTGGGATCGTTCAGAAAATCGCGGTGCAATTCGGCGATCGTCGGATCGTCGACTAGCGCCACGCTGATCCGCGCCATCGCAATGCCCGCGTCACGGCACACGGCCGTCACGGCCCGGCGTATCCTTCGCCGATCCACGGCCAAAGTCTTCTGACGGTTCGTAATCGCAAGGGAAATCTTCAAGACAGGCCACAACCCATTAAAAACGTCTAATCGCTAGCCCGCATTTCTCACCACCGTAGGTTATGCTTCAGCATAACAGCTTGGCTATCGTTTTGTTATGCTAAAGCATAACCTACAGACTAATCCCTAGTCCCTAGTCCCCGCCCCTCACGCCGTTCTCTGGTCCGGATACTTAATGCGCCCGTGATAGATCGACGTCAGCGACATGACCATGCTTTTTTCGATGGTCCGAAGCTCGCGCAACGTCAGTCCGCTCTCGTCGAACTGACCGCCGTGCAAGCGGCTTTCGGCAATTTCGCGAACCAGGCTTTCGATTCGCGCCGGCGTGGGATCGACCAGCGTTCGGCTGGCGCTTTCGACCGCGTCGGCCAGCATCAACACGGCGGCCTCCTTGGTTTGCGGCTTGGGGCCGGGATATCGGAAGCTGCTCTCATCGACCTCGCCGCCGTTCGGATCGGCCTGTTGCAGCTCGGTCGCCCGGCCGAAGAAAAACTCCACCCGGGTTGTGCCGTGATGCTGCGCGATCAGATCGATGATCGGCTGGGGCAAACGATGCTGTCGAGCCAGATCGGCGCCGTCTTTGATATGCGCAATAATCACCAGCGTGCTCATCGCCGGCACGAGCGTATCGTGGCGATTGTCGTCGGGCTTCTGGTTTTCGACGAAATAGGCCGGTTTCAGCATCTTGCCGATGTCGTGGAAATAAGCGCCCACTCGCACCAGCAATCCCCGGGCGTGAATGCTCTCGGCCGCCGCCTCGGCGATCGAACCAACCGTTACCGAATGGTTGTAAGTGCTTGGAGCGCGTCGCACCAACTCTTGCAGCAGCGGATGGGCAACGTCGCCCAATTCGAGCAAGCTCAAGTCGGTCAACACGCCGAACAGGTGTTCGATGAAGTAGAGCAGCGAACTGACGATCATGCCCGCCGCCAACGCCCAGGCGCCGTTGCGCAGGGCCTCCTTGATCAACGCCAGATTCAGCGGCTGGTCATCGACAACCCCCATCGCCAAATAGAGAAAGATGGCCGCGGCGCCGGCGAACAATCCGACGTAGATCAACTTGCTCCGACTGCGGATCTGCCCAAGATTCAACACCGCGGTGACCGTCGCACCGACCAACAGCAACAATTCCGGCAGACCGTGCCCCACGGCGAACACGACAATGATCGCCATCATCGACGCCAGAAGCACGGCCAATCGCTGCTGGTGAACGATCGCCATCGTCATGCCGAACAACAACACCGGCACGATCTCGCCGCGCCAAGCGTTCGACGATGCCCATCGGGCAACGCCGACCGTGGCCGCGGCCAGCAGCAGCAGAACGATCAATCGCGTCACGCTGTTCAACGGACCGCGCTGGTGATAGCGCATGTAAATGCCGCAAAGCAGAAACGCCGTGAAGACCAAGCCCATGATCGCAAGACTGCGATTAATGCGCATCGACCAGGGACGTTGCGCCATCATCGCGCGATACTCGCCTTCGAGCAATTCCAACTGGGCCGAGGCCAACGGCTTGCCCGCCTTGGCCAGCGGCTGCCCTTCCGAGTAGGTCACGAGCGCCTCGGGCACGGCTTTTTCCGCCTCGTCCATCGCCTCCTTCGTCAACCGGTCGTCAACGGTCAACGTCGGCTTCAAACGCGGCTGCAACCACGCGAACAACTGGTCGGCCACCGGCGCCAGTTCGTGATTTTTCTGCAACGCATCGAGAATCGTCGTCCCGTTGCCGATCAGCACGTCGCTGACGCGAACGACCTGCTGCGAATCGGGCTGGCCGGCCCGAAAGACCGTGATCTCGTCCTGATTTCCGCGTCCGAGCTTCTCCTGATCCAGTTTTTCGAGCAGACCTCGCTCCTCGAACGGCGCGAATACGTCGGCAATCGCCTTTTCTACACTATCCAAACGGTTCTGCGACATCAGGGCATCGCGAAACGCGAGAAACTGCGTCTGTTGCTCCTGCGGCGTCAGAGGTTTCGCGCCATCTTCGAGCCGCGGCTGAAATTCCGCCCACATTTTCGGAGGCGTCCCGTCCCCGGCGGGCGCCGACGTCAACTCGACCAACGTGTTCCGCAATTGCGCCCGCAACTGAACGAGCGGCTCGGAATCCTGCATATAGACGTATCGGGCTTGGCTTCTCGCCTGTTGTCGAGCGGTCGCCGTCGCCACCGGATCGGCCATCGAAAACGACACCGTCGCCACGATGTCGCGCCGGGGCGTGTACCCGGTGCGATAGGCGAACGGCGGATCCCAGCCATGAATCTCGACGCAAACGACGGCGGCCGCCAGCATGGCCAACGCGATTCGCCCCATCACATCACGTCGGCGCAGGCTGATCCACGCACGCTCCCACTGCCCCGGCGGCAGGTCGAGCGACGCAACCCGATCAAAACGCTTTCGCTTTCGAAATCCAAACATGGAGAATAAGGTCAAAGGCCAAAGGTTCAAGGTTCAATGTTCAAGACTTGAAAATCAAGACTTGAAAATCAAGACTTAAAATTTGAGATTTGAGCAGGGATCGCATCCTTGAACCTTGAACCTTTGACCTTTGACCTTGAACCTTGTACCTTGTACCTTGTACCTTGAACCTTCTACTCGTTCCTCCCGTGCTTCTCTTCATACGCATCGACAATCTTCTGCACCAGGGGGTGCCGGACGATATCGGACGAACCGAGCTTCACGGCCGCAATGCCGTCGATGTCGCACAGACGCGACAGCGCGTCGATCAAACCGCTCCGCGAATTCGGCGGAAGGTCGATCTGCGTCACATCGCCCGACAGGACAATCTTCGACCCCATGCCCATTCGGGTCAAAAACATCTTCATCTGGGCAACCGTCGTGTTCTGCGCCTCGTCGAGAATGATGAACGCCTCGTTCAACGTCCGGCCGCGCATGTAGGCCAGCGGAATCACCTCGATCAGATCCTCTTCCGTGTGGCGTGCGATCAGGTCGTGGTCCATCATCTCGTGCAGCGCGTCCATCAGTGGCCGGAGATACGGATTGATTTTCGCCTGCAAGTCGCCGGGCAGAAACCCCAGACTTTCGCCGGCCTCGACCGCCGGTCGAACCAGGACGATCTTCCGGATCGCCCCTCGTTTCAACGCCGAGACGGCCATCGCCACGGCCAGGTAGGTCTTCCCGGTGCCCGCCGGACCACAGCACATCACGATCTCGTTCTGCCGGATGGCCTCGACGTAGCGAGACTGGCCTGGACTTTTCGGCCGAATCTGACGCCCTGCCCTGAAAACCTCGATCGGCTGGTGGTCGCCCGGCGGTTGTCCGTTTTGAACGCCGGCCAGGATTCGGGTGACGTCGTCGGGCGAGATCGTGCCGGAGCGGTTGGCACAGGCTTGAAGCTGTTCGAGAACTTGGGTGGCCGTCGCCACGGCCGATTCCGGACCGACGATTTCGAGCTGATCGCCGCGCGCGATGATATTCACACCCAACGTGTTGCGGATTCGTCGCAGGTGCTGGTCGCAAGCGCCAAACAACGTCAGCAACGCCTTAGAGCTTACCACCGATAAAGTTGATTCCATCAGCCGGTCCGGTCGATGCCGCCCTGCCCCCTGTCCTGAATTTCTTGCCAGACACTACATTATACTAGAAGTCTTCGAGCTTGGCGATGTAGGTATGGCAGTGAGGGCAGATATGGGTGCCGGAATCGATCTCTTCGTTACATTTGTAACAACTTTTCTTGGGAGTACCCCGCTCATGGACACCCGGCAGGGGAACCGTATCCGACGTGTCATAATAGGTATCGGTGTCAGCTTGGGGGGTTAATGGTTGCCGCCCAAGGATGTCGAGAATCGCGTCTTCCGACACCGGCTCGGTGGGCGGACGAGGGCGCGGAACCCTCACCTTCGCCCTGCACACCGGACACAGCCCGGTCATGCCGGCTTGCGAATCCTTGACTTTCAGTACATGCCCGTTGGGGCACATGCATCGTATCGACATCGGCTCCTCCCTTGTGCCTTCTCGATGAGGCTCTGGCGCCGAAATACGTTGCTAGCTAGTGTGCGCGCAGCCGAATACCCACTCCTAATGAAAAAAGAAACTTGCCCTTCTCTGCCGAACGGATGAGAAATGATGGATGATGGAGAAGCATTCCCGCCCCCATCATAAACCATTTTCCAGAAAATTAACAGTCCCATCCTGGAAAATAACTGACACGGCCCTGCATCGCCAGGGTGGTTCGGAAATGACGCAGACCGTGGGGGAACCGCTGCCAACCCAGCATTTCTCACCACCGTAGGTTATGCTTCAGCATAACA
>JAEWUR010000301.1 GCA_023397045.1 Planctomycetota bacterium | reverse complement strand
CCTTCGTTTGCCGGGCACTGGGGTTTTTGATCGCCTGCGCCTCGTCGAGCACGACTAGGCCCCAATCCATGTCGAGCAGCCACTGTTGGCGCAACAGCATCCCATAGGTTGTGACGACCAAATCGATATCGCGTAACGCCGCCGCCGGATCGTTTGCCATATGATCCAGTTTTTCCTTTGGCGTCTCGGCGGGATGAACACACGCGGCTCGCAGCGTCGGCGTGAATCGGGCCATTTCGGCCTTCCAGTTCGCCAACAACGATGCCGGCAAGACCAGCAGCGACGGATTCTTGTTGGAACGACGCTTTTTCAGCGAAAGCAGCAGTGCCAGGACCTGAACGGTCTTACCCAAACCCATGTCGTCGGCCAGGCAAGCACCGAGCCCGAGTTCCGAGAGAAACCGCAGCCAGCCGACGCCCGTCTCCTGGTATTTTCGCAATGTGGCCTTCAAATCGCCGCCGTCGGCGATAGGCACAAGATTTTCGGGTGACCGCATCTTGGCCAGGATTTCGCCAAGCCATCGGCCCGCTTGGACGAACGACCATTGACGCTCTTGCTCGTCGGTCTGGTCGCCGTCCGCTACCTCGGTGGGCATACCGGCCAACAGTCGCATGCCATCGACGAACGAAACGCCCTCGTCGGCGAACTCTTGCACGTGCTCCCAATGCTCCAACGCTTGCTGGAGTTTTTGGCGATCCACTTCGACCCATTGGCCGCGAAGCAGGAACAGCCCATCGTCGGCCGCCATCAGTTGTTGCCACTCGGCTTCGGTCAATTGTTCGTCCCCGAGTGCGATTTGCACCTTGAAGTCGAGCATCGCGTCGGCGTCGAACTTTTTCTGTTTGTCATCGCCAATCGTGACATTGACGCGCGGCCGGGGCCGTTTCTTCCACCAGTCGGGCAGCCGAACCAAGACGCCGCTCTCCTCGAACGCCGGAACATCTTTCAGAAACCGATACGCATCGTTGGGCGTCCACGCCAGCGGTTGGTACAAGTCGCCCGAGTCGAGCAGTTCTTTGACCAGCGCACTCCGTTCGGAGGCCACCTGGACTGGCGAAAGGAGATGAATCAACGCCTTCCGATTCTTCGCCCCGGCCAATTCACGGAGTGCATGACTGAGCGGCTGATACTGGACCCGGGCGCCGGCCGTTAAGCTGGGGGCATAGGTTGCCAAAAATGCGAAAGGATACTCCTCGTCACGGCGGTTTTCAGCCAAGTGAAAACAGACTCGGCCGACCTGATGCCATAACGGCGCTCTGTTCTTCAGAAAGGTCGACAGCCCATTGCCATCGCGTACCACCTCGCCTTGGACCCAGGCATCAAGGTCTTCCCATACGCCGATCAGCGATGATTCGTTCAGATATTCCGCCCCGGCAAACGGCGGGGCGTTTTGGACAAGCGCCGCCAAGTCGGACTGCTCGGGCGGCGGAACCGCATCGAGTTTCGCGCCGGCGTCTTCGGGCGTGTGGCACAGCGAGGTCAAATAGCGCGCGGCGAAGTCTCGCCAGAAGACGAACGCCGGCGGCAATCCCTCGAACCGGTCGGTCGCCAACAGAAATAGCCCGGGACCCTGTCCAACGCCGAAAGCATGGGCGACCTTCTTGAGCCGTCCGTCGCTGTCCGCGTTGACAGTTGCCCGAAGTTCGAAATCGGCTTCTCGGTTTGTCTCGACAACCGTCAGGTGGCCTGCGGGCGTGAAGGCAAGGTCAAACGCCATCGAACTGCCCTCTCGCCGGCTTCAGAGTTGGCCATCGACTCGCGATTTCAGCCGGTTTTTCTACAACGCTAGACCGTGGTTCCGAAGCATCGATGCATCGGGAAAATGCATCATTTGGTGCTCTGTGGGGTGCTAATTCCGGCCCAAGGTGCGCGCCTGGGTGCCATACAGCTTGCCGGTTTTTGCATCGATCTGCCGCTCGTTGCACCATAGATAGCACCACGGCGTCTTTTTCAGGCAACCGAGCATCGGTCTCCGCGAAGGGCGAAATTGCGTAAGTCGTTTAGAGTTACGCCGCAAGTTGCATGATGGCAGTCGTTTGCAGCTTACGGCGAGTTGACTTACGTCGACATTTTGGTGAGTACACCCCAGAGGGCTCGAACCTCTAACCTTCGGTTCCGTAGTCCGTCTTTCCGTCTCTAATCGTCATTCAGCGTCATGAAACGTCACGAAACGACATTGAAACGGTGACGATTCGTTGCGAAACGTCTTGAAATGACAAGATTTGCGTCGACAAAAAAATGTGAGGCCGTTGTATTTCAGGTGGGAATTTGATGTTCTATAAAACAATCTGTATCTATCTCACCTATCTCCAAAACCACGTCCGAAGTCTTATGCCAGTAAGGAGTTGCGAGTAACGCAATTGGTGCTACGACTCCATAAGCACATTAGCGGTCTGCCTTGATTGTCCAATTCGCCCATCGGTCTTGGAAACCGAATCTCTTCGCTTGCATTTTTATCACACAAACCAACGTTGCTATTGGGGATGAACGTGGGCTTGCAAGATTGGTTGACCAGCAATCATCCCGAGCTTCTGATCGACAATCCTTGATGCACGCATCTTCTTCATTCCATTAGATTCCGGCGGTTTGACAACGTTCGCAGAATCGTATCGAGTACCATGTCCAAATGCTTGCCGACGTCTTCCGCGAGAAATCTGAGGATGAGAAATCCATTTTCCTGCAAGAGTTGATCCTTGCGTCGGTCGCGACGGTAGACGCCCATCACAAAATCCCGGCCGTTTTCGTCCTGTCCTGAGAGATGCCAATGAATCACATTGTCGGTAACGGAAAGAAACCGGCGATTTGGACATGCGGCACATTTGACCTTGGGCTTTTCACAAACGCCTCGCGCCCACTCGTTGACGCAGGCCGGCTGGTAACCCGATTTGCCGGTTTTGCGGCTTTCGAATCGCCGGGGATAGACGTCGTCACGGCCGCGAAAGAGTGAACGAAACAAAG
>JAEWUR010000300.1 GCA_023397045.1 Planctomycetota bacterium | reverse complement strand
TTTTCTGCACAGCCTGAGCAAGTCGGCTCAAATGAAGTCGATCATGCGATGGCTATCACGCGATCGGCTGCCTGCCTTCATCGCTTCGTATCACAAGGTCAATCTTTGGGCGAGGCAGCCATCCGCTGGAGGATTGGCGGTCCTCCTGGTCAATGCATCCTTCGACCCGGCCGACGAGCTCACGTTGGCTCTGCTGACGTCATCGGACGAGATCAAGGTGTTTGACATGGATGGTAACGCAAGCATCGTTCGGCAAAGCGGCAGCGACGGTCCGTACCGCCATTTCACGCTCTCGCAAGTTGAACCGTGGTCGGCACGACTTGTTGTGGTGGAAACAGAAAAAGGCTCTTCCATCACCCCTGCGGTGGCCCAGGACTGGCGGATTCCTGGCGCGGGCGGGATAATGTCCCCACAAGGTGACTAGCGCTACGAGTTCCGGATGATCTATTTTTGAGACCTGTCGCCTGATGCCGGATGCAATGTATAAGTTTTGCCGGCTTGTGTGGGAAAATGAAATATGTCACCCACAAGCGTTTGGACATTCCCGTCATCTACCATGAATTCTGCCCTGCAATTGTCCCAAGGATTCAGGATCCGGCACAGTGCGCCACGACGGCTGACGAGCTTGATCTCAGCAACCTGTCCTTGTTGCCGTTCGGCAGTGACCTCGAACCCACTTTCGCTTACAAGTCCGGCAAATCTAGCATCCATGTTGGGTGGGAGCGACGGAAAGAGCCGTATCAATGGTTCACCGGTAGCGTCCGGGTGTGATTGCAGCAGATGCTCGGCAATCACGCCGGCGGCCGCGAAGTTCTCGGTGAAGACACCATGCTTCCGAAAAGCTGGATACCTGTCCGCAAGGGCCATGTCGATCGCACCGTTAGGGTACAGCCGTTTCCGAACGTCCTCAAGGAATTGATGCAGGCTGTCCGTTGTGCCCAGCCGAGCACGGACCACTCCCAACATCACTAGACTGTTATTGCCGTTCGTTTGTATCATCTTTGCCGTGCGGCGAGCAATTTCGACCTGCTCCTGATTGCACCAGAACAGCGGGTCTTCGGCCGGGAAGACGGGAACCAGCGGCACAGGAATGTTATACTCGATCGGCGGGGCGCCTGCCACGTCGACAAAAACTCTTCCCTCCGGTGTGTCACAGGTTGGATAGTCGGGCAACTGTTCCGCGAGCCGCCTCCAATTCGCAGCCTCTTCAGCATCACGATTCAGAATATCGGCCGCCTCGGCTGTGGCCAGCAAGTGAGAGCGGATGAAAGCGATGGACGATGCGCTGTCGCGATTACGTTCGAATCCGCGAGTCACTATTCCCCAGTGCTCCGGCGAAAAGGTCGGAAAAATATGCAGCCGACCATCGCGGGGCACATACGGCGCGCAGTCTTCTCCTTGGCTGCGGTGCAGGAACCATTCGTAGAAGCGGGCCACTTCCGCCATCATGGGATACGCGCTACGCTCAAGGAACTCTCGGTCTCCAACATACTGCCAATGCCGCCAGAAATGTTGCATCACCCAGGCCGACACCTCCGCATGGAGGTCGTAGATGAAGCTGGCATACATCAGCCGGTCGCGCCGGATAGGATAGTCTCCCGTGGTGAAGGAGGCCCCTGATGCATCCTTCCCGAAGGCAAACGATGTGTTCTTCAGTGCATTGGGGAAGGTCGCGCAGACTCTGTCGAAATAAGGTTGAGCCAATTCGACATGATTGCAGACGAAGGCTGGCCAAAACGTCTGCTGAAAGTTGTAGTTCAGCATATAGATGCCATGCCAGGGAGCCAAGTCCGTCCATATCCAATTCCCCATCAAACTTGGCGCAACAGCGCCGGGACGCGAGCAGCAAGCGAGCAGATAAAGATTGTGATAGAACAGATTCTCGGACAGAGACGCATCCGCTGCCAAGGCTGCTTCCGCCCCCTCGGCCGCCTTGATCTCCACGGAACTGCGCGACCAAAACCGGTCCCATTGACTCGCGTGCTGCGTATGGAGCTTGTCCCAATCCTCATTCACCGCAACCTTGGCAAGCTGGCAAGCGCCCGTTGCCGGCGCCTCGTCGCCGTCACCCGTGGTACGCACGGCAACGGCGATTGTCACCCAAGGCCCTTGCGTCGAACTCGTCTGGAATACTGCCCGGTCTGTCTCTTGCGTTATACTACCCTCGGCGCCGGCCAACGTGGCGGCCGCGGCCACGGCAAATCCGTTGGGAAACGTCGGCTCGGCCGGAATCCGTTGCAGCGTCCAAAACGCCTTTCCCGATACCCCGGTCTCCGGCGGAACGAGTGGTGCATTGGCCGGATCGCGAGCATTCTCCGGTGTCGGAGTACTCATGAACCCGTTGGGTGGCGGCTTCGTCCAGTCGAGCGTCTCGCGAGGCCGGAACACTTCGGCCTGCAGACCCTTGGCCGCTCTAGCGGGCAACCGGATGAGCAGGATATTACGGTCGCGTTCGATGAAGGCGATCGCCTGACCGTCGGGCGTATCGAACGTAAGCGTGGCATCGGCCAATCGCAGGCGGAGATTCGAGATGGCACCCAGGCCAGAAAGACGCACCTGGCCAACCGGCTTGGGAGTCGGCGAGAAATTGGATTCGACGGGGTTCGAGCAGTAGTAGTTTCCGAAATCCCACGTTCCCTTCGTCACCCGCTCAATCAATTCATCGTAGGTAACGATCGGACGATCGTGGTTCGTGTTGTAACGGCGATCCCAGACGTCGTTCTTGCCCAACGCGAAAACCAATGTTCCTCCGTCGGCCCAAACCGAGGCTCCCAAATCGCCGTTGCCCAACAACATTCCCTGAAGCGGCTCCGTCGCGGGGCTGGTCGCTATGATGTCGTGCTCCGACACATCGGCCAGCAGATCACGCGAGATCAAACATGCAGTAAATACTAATGCAATACATCCCCAGATTATGCGCTGCCACAAAAAAGTGTACATCGTTTTCCTTTGTGCCTCTTCCACATCGGATCAGTATCCGATGCTTAGCAGGCGTGTCTCAAAGTCCGGCGGCAAGTCGGCCAACGGCTCGTTTATGTGTTGCGCGGCATTGCGAAGCATATTTCGCACGAGTCGCTCGGCCACCGGGTCCATGCCGATGTTCTCCCGGATCCGCAAGGTATTGATTGTAAATCGTCCTGCGTTAAACGGATAAATGGCGACCAGGAGGCCTGAGGAATAGCCGCACGAGGTGTTGATCGAACCGGCAACCGCTTCTTCGGGAGGCTCTTGCCCTGCCCAAGCTGTGGTTCCGATGATCTCACGATAGTACGTATGATCCATGATGCAGCCCGCGGGCATTCCCTCGAAGATCGGGTGTCTCTTCGTCCAGTCATCCTTGTGGTACACCCAAACAGGCAACGAGGGGCGTCCTCCCTTCTTTGCCAGCGGAAGCCAGCGCGTGCCATCGCCGTCCACTTGAAAGACCTCAGGGGATAAAAATACGACCTGGGATCCCCTCGCCATGTGACGCGCAAGTTCGCGAAAGCCTGCTGTAACATCCGCAGGGGGGCGACTGCCAACAATGATGACCTCCCGAGACTTCTGCGATTCCGCAACGAATGGACTCGTTTTCACGCCGATCGCGTTCAACCAAGCGGCGAGTTCCTGATCGTCACCCCAAAGGACGACGTCGAAATCGACCTTCGGCATTTCGGCAGGGTCCGCCACATAGAACTCGACGTCGCCGCCATAGGCCGCTCCGCCTTTCTGGAACGTGGCCAAAAAGCGATACTTGCCGGCGGGGCCGTCGATCATGACATCTTCGGCGAACACCGGAATGGCGAGCTTCGGCTCCGGCTCACGCGTCGGATCGGCGATTGTGACCGTGATCGTTCGATCGAACACCCGGGTATTGCGCGGCCCGACGACCTGCAACCTCACCGGATAGTCGCCGGGAGGCAGCACGTCTTCGTTGACCAACACGGCCTCGAGTTTTGCGTTCCGGCCGCGATAGACTTGCACTGGTTCGACGAAAAGGCACCAACGCAGCGGTGCGAAGACATCGACCATCGCGTCGACGATGCCGGGCTTCAATTCGCGGAAGATATTCGCGGTGAGTCCCTCGCCGGTGAGCCCTTGGTCCTGGGTTCCCGTCACGCTGTAACCGATAACGTTGGGATTTGCGCGAATGGCGCCTATTCCCAGTTTTCGAATATCCGCCATCCATGCGACGCACTGCCGAAAATAGTCCTCGGGATCGGCGAACGCGTCGGCCATCTTCCAGCGATTCCAGTCGTCCATGAATTGGCTGAGGAAACGCCCGTATATCACGGCGTCTTCGCATTGGGTTTTGCCAATCTGCTCGTAGTGCCGTGTAAGCCGTGCGAGATCCACCGCGCTACCGACGCCGTATTCCGAGATGAACAGAGGTTTTGCGCCACCGCTGACGGTCCGCAATGTATTGATGATCGGTGCCCTATGTGGGACGTCTTGATACGGATGCTGATCGGCCAGCGTGCCATGAAACTGCGCGTCGCCGGGGTTGGCAATGGTATCTTCCGAGCCGTCCCAATTGCCGCTGCTTAGCAGGACGATGCGGCTGTTGTCAAGGGCGCGAATCAGGGGAAGCGATGCCGCGCCCTGGTCAAACACAGGCCCCTTCGGCGTTTCGTTCAAGAGTCCCCAAATGACAATGCTCGGATGGTTTCGGTCCCGTTTCACCATCGCTTTCACCGCGCGCTGGAAGCGCTCGGCCAGCATCGGCGATGGTTCCATGAGCCAGCTCGCGTAGTTCTCCTGATAGACAAGCAGCCCGAGTTCGTCGCAAAGATCGAGTTGCCGGCGGGACATCAGCCCATTGAACGAGCGGATCATGTTCATTCCCATGACCTTGGAGTGCAGCACGTCGCGCCGCAACAGGTCGGGATCGTGCGGAACGTTCATTCCGACAGGCAGGTCGGCGCCGGTATGCGAACATTTCACGAAGATGCGTTTTCCATTGAGACGGAAATACCCGTTCTCGAGCCGGAAATCGCGAAATCCGCAGCGGGAAATCACTCGGTCACACGCATCGTCCGCGATCAACGATGCCGTGACGTTGTAGAGAAACGGTTCCTCAAGCTGCCATAAACGATGATTGGGCACCGTGAGCTCGGCCTCGACGGCGGTGTCGCCGGCAGGAAGTTCCCGTTCGAGTTCCGCGGTGCCTATTGTCTCGCCGCCGTTTGCCGGCGCGACGCTGAATACGAGTCGGGCTGAGACCGTCTTCTGCCCGGCGTTCCGAAGATTGGCGTTGACGCGGATTTTCCCCGTTTTCCAATCGGGGACCACACACAGATCCTCGACGCGGGCGGCCGGAACAACCAGCAAATCGACGGAATCGACGATTCCGCCCCAGTTGCCAATACGTCCCGGGACCCAGGGAAGGGTTTTGGCCGTGTGGGGTGTCTCCGAGAGCTTGATCCCATCGATCAACTCGTTCGTCGGATTGAGCACGCGGACCGCAAGTTTGTTTTGGGATTGCGGCTTAATGGCATCGGTGACATCGACGACAAACGGCTCACATGCGCCCTCATGTTGGCCGACATGAATGCCGTTGACCCATACGTCGGCCAGGTAATCGACGTTCCAAAAACGCAACAAGTATCGTCCATCGGTGTTCGGATTGGCGGGCGATTCGAAGTCGCGCCAATACCATGCAACGCCGTGATATCCGGGAAAGGCATCTTGAATGATCCACGGCACCTTGGTCGGTTTAGCTTCAGAGACCGGTTGCTTCCACCACTCGCCTTGTTTGCCAATGTTGTCGGGATCGGTGGCGAGCGACCATTCAGGCCCGTCGAGCGAAATGACCGACGCGGGATTTGCGGAATCCGCGCGTGCCGACGTGGTGAGACTCACAGAAGCCGCCAGAAGCCAGCCGGCCAACGGAACGAGGGAGAACAATGGTTGAATTCGCATTTCTGGATACTCCTCGGTGAAGGTGGATTAACAAAGGTGGGAAATCGGAAGCGTGGTTGTTGGGGGAAATCATTTTGCCGAGACTTCGAAGTCGCAATGATTGTCCCCCGGCGTGATCTCGGTCTTAAGCGTCGAATCGATGTTGAATTGTGGCGCAACGGCTTCGGTCTCTTCCTCGATCATTTCGCCGCTGGCGCCGAATCCCAGCGGAATTGTGCGGCCGGTCTTGCGTGGCGAGCGGATTTCGACGCGGTTCCAACCGACGGTGGGCCCATGTTGACCAACGAGTTCAAAATGGCCGTTCTCAATTGGCCCGCCGGTTGCCGCCCCTTGAGTGCCCCCGATTGGCAGAAACGCAATCGTCCCACGTTCGATGGGTTTTCCGTCAAGTATTACATTGCCGGAGACATTGCCCTGGTTCGGATTCGTTCGAGAGCATCCCGACACGCTCATTGCAAGCAACAACAGGAGATAGACGGTCGTTCTCATTCGCATATCAGAAATCTCCCTTGGGCGGTTGACCGTCGTTGATCCAACCGAGCCGTTGCCATGCTCCAAGATTATTTGGATCGGTGTTCGAGTCGATACCGTCCTGAACAAAATGCACGCTGCCGTCACACAGCAGGACGTTGACGCCTCCAGGGTGGCGACTGCGAGAACAAGCGATGCCCGCGTTTTCTGAGTCGTTGCCAGAGCAGGGTAGGTTCATGGCCGGCTGATTGTATTGGGGCGGACAGTGGCTTGAATGGAGAACGTCCGGTACGGTGCTGTTCGGCCCCGTTCTGACGTGCAAGTACTGCAGACCGGCGCGATTTGACCAGACGGCCCCGCGACCGTCGTTGACGTCTACTCCCGTTAGGTACTCCGCAACAGCGATCGTGTTGCTCGTGCCGTCGGTGATCTCGCCAATCGGTGTTCCCACGCCGAAACGGAACGCGCCTCGTCGCTTGTCGGGAATCGAATAGCTTTCGCCGCTGTTGGTACCCGAGAAAACGGCGAGATAGTTGCTCCTGCCGAGATAGATGTCGGGGCTGCCGCACAGAACCAGTGGCGTGCCCGTGCCGTCGCTTGGACACAGCATCGCCGGCCAGGAGGCATTCTTGACACCTTGCCAAACCGGCGACGTGGGGACCATCCATGGATTGTCCACGTTGAATTGCGGACCTAGGATCGTTACGAAATAGTTTTCGAGTTCGCAATAGGGCATCAAGATATGGAGGAAGCACGGCCATTCATAACCGCCGTTGGTGTGCCAAAAAGGCCTCGTCGTCTTTGTTCCCGGGGGCAACGTCCCGTTGGCGCTTTCGAAATTGAGCATAGCCAGGCCGAGTTGCCGAAGATTGTTCGAGCACTGTGACCTTCGGGCCGCCTCGCGGGCTGCCTGAACCGCAGGCAACAACAGCGCGATCAAAATGCCGATGATCGTGATAACGACCAAAAGTTCAACCAGCGTGAATGCGCGGCACGCTGACTCTCTCGCCGCACATTGATTGTCCCTATCATTCAAATCCGTCTTTGCCACGGAACTATCTCTCCTTTCCGCAAAACACTGTTGCCGACATCGCCGCTGCCGGTTTGCGAAGAACGTAGGCAAGCAGACAAACAGCGCCGGCCATCGTCAGGGTTGATAC
>JAEWUR010000268.1 GCA_023397045.1 Planctomycetota bacterium | reverse complement strand
GCCGAACATCTCGCTGCTGCTGGCCTGATAGAATCGGATCGAGGGGTCGGTCTGGCGAATGGCCTCGAGTATTCGATTGACGCCCAACGCCGTGACGTCGGCGGTCATCAGCGGTTTCGACCAACTGACGGGCACGAAGCTCTGCGCGGCGAAGTTGTAGATCTCGTGAGGGCGGACGTCCGCAACAATTCCGGTCAATGACGCCTGGTCGGACAGGTCGGCTTGATGCAGTGTGATTCGGCTGCGAAAGGCCTGGATTCGATCGGAGCTTTCTTCGGCGGCGCTCTGGATCATGCCGTGAACGTCGTACTCCTTGTCGAGCAGGAGCTCGGCCAAATATCCCCCGTCTTGTCCGGTGATTCCGGTGATCAATACCCTGCGGGCCATCCAATCCTCCCTGTGTTTACGCGACTATCTGCCGAGTTTACCGGCACGGTCGACCGAGTGCAATCGTGCCGGCGTGTTAAGGTGGAGTGTTTGTGGAATGTGCGTTGTTGTGGTGGCATGTTGAAGCTGATGAAATGTTTGATTGCGGTCACTTCTGCATAATCGGGCAAAGTCCCTGGTGGAGTTTGCCGATTTAATCGACAACGTCGATTTGGTAAAATGTGAGGGCGGCATCGTGTGTTACCCTGCTCGTCCAAATTGACCGCAACTGGAAATCCCGGGATACCGTCCGTCGGAACGTATTGCAGCGGCAGGTTTCGCCCATGAGTAACGCTCGAGTCATAAGCTGGTCGCCGTCACGACGCATGTTGACTGTTCTTGTGACGGCCATTTTGGCAGCGGTCAGCGTTTTCAACCTTTTTCCAGGCCCACAATTGGCGGCCGCAACGTTGCCGGGGGCTTCGTCGAGCCCGCGGGCGATGGATTTGTATGCGCCGACGGCCGGGCCGATGCTGATTTTGTCGGAAACGACGGAGCCGGATGTGCCGAAGGGTGGTTGTGCGTCGACGGGCCTTTATGAGCCGTCGTTGCCCGAGGGGGTTGCGTTGGGGTCGAGTCTGCCGGAGACCGGGTCGTCGTGCATGCAGTGTCTTTACGCGCCGGCGCTCCCGGCTTCGATTTTGCCGCCGGCGCCGGTTCGGCCGACGTCATTCGAGAGCAAGCGGGTCGAGATGTACGCGCCGTCGTTGGAGAATGATCCAGGCACGGGCGCGGAGGATTATGGGTTTGCGGGATTGTTGGAAGGCGGTTACTGGGACGACGGGATTGGCGGGATTCGTGGACGCCGTCATGGTCGTTTGCGACATGCCGTGTATGGGGTCGACGGCGACATGATGTCGATGTTGTATGATCTTGCGCCGCAGACGGAAGAAGAGCCTCCGCGCGAATTGTCGAAGGTGTTGCTGCCGACGTATCGGATTGCGCCGCCCGATTTGCTGTTGATCGAGGCGGTGAAGCTGGTGCCGCGGGCCCCGTATCGTATTTCTGCGTTTGACGTGCTTCAGATCACGGCGACCGGAACGCTGCCGGATCGGCCGATCATGGGCTACTATCTGGTCGAGGCCGAGGGCATTGTGACGCTGGGAGCCGGTTACCAGCCGGTCCGGCTCGTCGGCATGACGGTGGAAGAGGCGGCGGCCGAGATTACGAACCAATTGAAGCGAATACTGGAGAAGCCGAATGTGTCGGTTCAACTGACGCGGTTGGCCGACGTTCGTCAAGTTAGCAACATGTATCCGGTCGAGCCGGACGGGACGGTGAATCTGCTCAAGTATGGTCGGGTTCCGGTCGCTGGGAAGACGATGGCCGAAGCGGCCGTGGCGGTCGAAGAGCACCTTGCGGAGTTTTTCGATTCGCCGGAGATCACGGTCGACGTGATGGGCTATAACAGCCAGTTTTATTACGTGGTTATTGCCGGCGCCGAGAATGGGGAGAGCATTTTCCGATTTCCGGTGACGGGCAATGAGACGGTGCTGGATGCGATCGGCAACATTGCGGGATTGCCGCAGGTTTCGAGCAAGACGATGTGGGTGGCGCGGCCGGGACCTGGAGCGATGACGTGCCAGAATATTCTTCCGGTGAATTATACGGCGATTGCGCGGGGCGGCATGACGGACACGAATTACCAACTCATGCCGGGCGACCGTCTTTATATCGTCGACGACAAGCTTATTGCCGGCAACGTGGTGATTGCTCAATTTGCCGATCCGATCGAACGGATGCTGAAGATCTCGCAGTTGGGGGCAAGCAACGTTCGTTTGATGCAGATCATGGGACGCGGCTACCGGAATCGATAGAACCATGTTGAACACCGCGGTTGAGAACGCTCGTTGGATTGCCGATTGGGGTCGGCAGGAGCATGCGCCGGCTTCGGACGCCGATGGGGCGCGATCGATTGGCACCGTGGGGATCCTCGGTGCGGGGATGATGGGCACGGCCATCGCGGCCGCCCACGTGCAATACCGTTTTCCCGTGGTCATCTACGATGCGGACGGATCGGCGCTCGACCGTGCCCCGGCGCGGATTGCGGAGGAATTGACCGATTCGGGCAGCCATGTTCGCCGGGAGTCGTTCGGCCGGCTTGTTCGCGTATCGAACGATCTGTCCGAGGCGGCGAGATGCGATATGGTGATCGAATCGATTCCGGAGACGTTGTCGGCGAAGACGCGGCTCTATTCGCAATTGAAGGGCTGTCTCGGCAAACGGACGATACTTGCGACCAACACG
>JAEWUR010000073.1 GCA_023397045.1 Planctomycetota bacterium | reverse complement strand
GTATTGGTCGGACAATGCCGACATGACGACCGACGAGGGCCGCGCTGTCCGCGCCAACCGAATTAGAAAGTTGTTTCAGGAATACGGCGCCGACCTCTGGCGGTCGGATAATACGTCCGGTGCCGTGGTCACCTCGGACTATTGGTCCGTCAAGGGTTTCTACGATATGGTCGACCAACTCGCGGCCGAGATTCCCAACTTCGAATGGGAGAACTGCTCGAGCGGCGGCCGGATCAAGGACTATGGCGCGATGAAGCGAAGCTCGAAGATATTCGGCTCCGACAATTACTCCGTCTTGGAGGTGCGCCAGGTCTTCTATGACAGTTCGTTCGCGTTCCATCCCATGCAATTGGAGGCGTGCATCGGCAGCGTGGACGGCAGTTTTCGACCCGAAGGAATTGCCGGAATGAAATACGCCTTCCGCTCGATGTGCATGGGCGCTCCCGAATGGATTATCGACGCACCGAACGGCGGAAACGGCAGCATCCCTTGGACCGAGGCAGAGCGTGACGCCGTCGCATCGTGCAAGGCCACGTATGAAGATCGCATTCGGCCGTTGGTGCAAAACGCCAATATGTACCACATCCTCCCACGGCCCGACGGCACGTCATGGGACGGTTTGGAATACTACGATCCGTCGACGCAGAATGGCGTCGTGTTCCTTTTCAAGCCCGACAGCCCGAACGACACGGAAACGATCCTGCTGAAAGGCCTCGACGCCGATCGGCTCTATCATCTGTCGTTCGAGGATGGATCGAATCCCGCGCGGGCCATGCTGGGATCCGATTTGATGAACACCGGGGTCAACGTCACGTTGCTCGGACGCAACGTTTCTGAACTGATGTTCATCACGACCCCGGAGCCCGGCTCGCTCACATTGGTCATAACCGGATTTGTAATGCTAGGATATATCTGGAAGCGTGTGAAACAGGTGATGCAATGAGATCCCGGACTGCGAAAGACGCAATTTGCCGGCCCCTACACGGTTTTACGCTCGTGGAATTGTTGGTCGTCATCACGATCATCGGCATTTTGATCGCGTTGCTGCTGCCGGCGGTCCAGGCCGCGCGCGAGGCGGCTCGCCGGATGCAGTGCCAAAACAATCTGAAGCAGATCGCCTTGGGCTGCCTCAACCATGAGAGCAGCTATGGGTTCTTTCCGAGCGGCGGTTGGGGGCCCGCGTGGATCGGCGACCCGAATCGAGGCGCCGGCAACCCGCAGCCGGGCGGCTGGGTCTTCTCGATGTTGCCCTACGTCGAGCAGGAAGCACTCTATTCGCTTGGCGTCGGCGCGGCCGAGGGCAGCACCGCACAACGGACGGCCAACGGCCAACGATTGGTCACGGCCGTTTCGAGCTACCATTGCCCCTCGCGCCGCGCGGCGGCGATCTACCCGGTCATCTGCACTGGTTGCCAACCCTACTACGCGCCGACCGTCACCACGCTTCCCGGCGAGGCGCGAGCCGACTATGCCGCGAACATGGGCGTGACCGACCTGCTCGACCGAATCCCGGAGGTCTGGGCCCTGATGCCCGCGAACTACGCACAGGGCGACGATCCGTCGCACCAGTGGTATCCGAACGACGTGCGTCCGAACGGCATCATCTACATGCACAGCCAAGTGACGATGGCCGCGATCACCGACGGCTCGTCGAACACGTTTCTGATCGGCGAGAAGTACATGAACGCGGACCATTACGTCGACGGCTACGACTACGGCGACGATTGGAGCATGTACACGGGCATGCAGGACGACGTGAACCGAGTGGTCGGCTACGTGGACGGCTCGGGCACGTTCCGGGCGTTTCCGCCGGAACAGGACACGCCCGGCAACGACACGCCCGCGGCCCATTCGTTCGGCAGCGCACACACGCAAGGCTTCAACATGTCGTATTGCGACGGCTCGGTCCGAACGGTCGGCTACTCGATCGACACCGAGGCCTACCGCCGCCTCGGTCACCGCGAAGACGGCCTCCCGCCAATCGATTAGCACGGCCGTCGATCGAGTGTATTCGAGCCGGCAACAATTCACCCTGACGCTTGTCCGGCTTGCGGTGTTTTGAGATAATCAGGTTTCGTACTCAACAAAAAGGAATGGCACGATGCAGACGCGCAACCATGAATCAGCCGCCCGTGATTGTCTTCAGCTAACCGCGTTACGAGTCCATCGCCGAATGATCTGCCGAGGCGCCTTGCAGGCGATCGCCGCGTTGCTGGTATTACTGCTGGCGGAGACGCCGATCCTCGCGGTGTCGCCGACGGCCGAGGAACTGCAACAGAACCGCCAATGGGTGCAGCAACACCTGTTGGGCGAAACGCAACCGTTCAGCTTCACCTACGGCGGCGCGTCGTCGGCAACGCTGCTGCCGACCTGGAACCGCACCGACGCGACCGTACAACTCGACGCCGGACGCACACAGCACAAAATCACTTGGACCGATCCGGCGACAGGTCTGGAGGTTCGCTGCGAAGCAATCGAGTATGGCAACCATCCGGTCGTCGAATGGACGACGTACCTTCGCAATACCGGATCGGGCGACACTCCGCTGATCGAAGACGTTCGCGGCTTGGACTCGGCCTGGACGCGATCGGCGGACGGTGAGTTCACGTTGCGCGGCGTCGAGGGGGATTCGCTCTCGATCAACGGCTACAAACCCTATGAGCAGATGCTGGCGAGCGGCGGCACGTGGAGTTTCGCACCCAACGGAGGAAGGCCGACCGACGGGTCGTTTCCCTATTACAATCTCGCGATGCCGGACGGCGGCGTGACGCTGGCCATCGGTTGGCCGGGCCGTTGGAGCACGACGTTCACGCGAGACGCGGACCGAGGTCTTCAAATCACGGCCGGCCAGGAACAGACGAACCTGAGCCTGAAGCCGGGCGAGGAGATCCGAACGCCACTGATCGCGATGGAGACATGGAAGGGTTCGGATACGGTCCGGGCGCAAAACCTCTGGCGACGATGGATGCGCGAATACAGTCTGCCCGGTGCGGGCGGCCAACCGATGAAGCCGATGGTCGCGATGTGCTCGTCGAACAATTATCCCGATATGCAGAGCACCGCGGCGGGCGAGATTGGCTACGTCCAGCAGTTTGTCCGGAA
Source organism: Planctomycetota bacterium (assembly GCA_023397045.1). Classification (GTDB taxonomy): domain Bacteria; phylum Planctomycetota; class Planctomycetia; order Pirellulales; family Thermoguttaceae; genus JAEWUR01. Next base: position 17,858 of record JAEWUR010000073.1, on the reverse strand, counting down.
CGACGCGAAGCCGGACTACTGGTGGCTCGACGCCGGTTGGTATCCCGACGACGGCCATTGGACCAAAACCGGCACATGGGCGCCCGATCCCGTGCGATATCCGAACGGCGTCAAGGAACTTTCGGACGTCGTCCATGCGAACGGCATGCAGATGATCACGTGGTTCGAGCCCGAACGAGTCGCCCCGGGCACGTGGCTTGCGCACAACCATCCCGAATGGCTTTTGCAGAGCAATGTCGCTGGCGAAACGAACCGGCTGTTGAACCTCGGCAATCCGGAAGCGTTGCGATGGGTGACCGATCACATCGATGCGTTGATCACGTCGGAAGATTTCGAACTCTATCGCCAGGACTTCAACATCGATCCGCTTGCGTTTTGGCGTGATACCGAGCCCGCCAGCCGGCAGGGCATAACGGAAAACGCCTACGTTCAAGGCTATCTGGCTTTCTGGGACGAACTTCGGCGGCGGCATCCCAACCTGGAGATCGACAGTTGCGCCTCGGGCGGGCGACGGAACGATCTCGAAACGCTTCGCCGGTCGGTGCCGCTGTGGCGAAGCGACTTCATCGTCGCCCCCTACATCCCGGGCGCGTCGGCAACCTCGATGCAATGCCAGACCTACGGATTGGCCTCGTGGGTGCCCTACTTCGGCACCGGAGCCATCACGAGCGACAAGTACATCATCCGCAGCATGTGGTCGCCGGCATTGAACCTGATGATTCCGCAAGCGGAACTCGATTCGGCCGAAGGACCCGATTGGGAGAAGTATCGCCGACTTCAGGCCGAGGCGCGTGCGACGGGCGAATACATGCTCGGCGACTACTACCCGCTGACGCCGTATAGCCAAGCGGAAGACGCCTGGATGGCCTGGCAATTCGATTGTCCCGACCAAGGCGGCGGCATGGTCGAGGCGTTTCGGCGTTCTCAGAGCCCCGTCTCAAGCATGATGTTCCAACTCCACGGGCTGGATCCAACGGCCTGGTACGAGCTTTTCAACTTCGACACGCAAGAGACGATTCGCGTGATCGGCAGCGAACTGATGGATAAGGGGTTTCGTTGCGAGATCGGCTCGGCGGCCGAATCCGCGTTAATCACCTACCACGTTGTACCGGAACCGTCGTCCGTAACCTTGGCGTCTTTTTTGTCGCTCGGCCTGGGCGGATTTGTCTGGCGCCGTCTGCGTCGCAGTCGATAGGCGTGAGTGCGTTACGCATCGAGCAGGCCCTTGAGGTACGACCGGCTCAGCCCGATTTGATGCTGCGATTGGTCAGCGTCGTCGCTGCCTTCGGTTTCGACCGACAGGACGCCCGCATAGCCATGCTGCTTCAAGACTCGAACGCATCCGGCAACGTCGACGCTGCCCTCGCCCAACGCCACGCATGGCGTGCCGACGACGTCCTTCACATGAACGTGAACGACGCAGTCGATCACGGCATTGAGCGTCGTGACTTCATCGGCCGCCCGGCCGTACAGCGGCGATGGATAGGCACCGGGCAGAGGGGCTCGATAGACGTTCGCGGTGTCGTAGTTAACGCCCAGCCATTTCGAGGTCGAAAGCCCGAGGATTTTGCGTAATCCGTCGGCGGTCAACGAGTAGTTGCCGTGCGGCTCGATCGCCACATAAACTTGGCACGTCTCCGCGGTTTCGAGAATCTTGGGCAGACGTTCCGCGAGTAACTTGAAGACATCGTCATCCGACATTCCGTCCGGTCGCCAACCGTCGGCCGCATGCACCACCGGAATGCCGGCCTCTTTGGCCCATCGGATCGTCTGCGAGATTCCTTCGACGCACTTCGGATCGTGAATCATCGCGCCGTTGGCCGACCAGATCGCTGTCACGCCCTTGAAACCGGCCTGTTCGACGGTGCGGCGAAACGCCGCGGGGTCGTCCTTCCAGACGTCGACGTGCGGACACCAACCTTCGATCGCCTGGGTCTCAATATACTCGTATCCAGCTCGGCGGATCCGGTCGAGCGCTTCGTTCAACGGCAATTTGCGAAAGACAACCGTGCCGCAACCGATCGTCATGGCCGATTTGGCCGAGGCGGATCCTTCTGCATGGGCGACGCGGTTTCCGAGAGCCAAGACGCCGGCGGCCGTCATCGCGGCAGCCAACACTTCGCGGCGGCTAAGACCTTTTGCTGAACGTTTCACGGTCGCATTCTCCTTGAACGGTTGCGTATGAGAAAGATGTGAGTTCAAATCAAGAGATTAAAACACCTTCGTGACGCCGGGAATGGCCACGGGATAACGCCCCCGGGCATCGGCGACCACGGGGGCCGGCGCGTCGAACGCACATTTCTCCGGTCCCAATCGCACGTCGGAATGGAAGGCGTCGTCCCATCGGACACATTGCCCGGAGTAGCTGGCCATACGGCCCATGATGGCCGTCATGGTACTGGCCGCCGCGTAGTCGACCTCGTTGTGCGGTCGATCGCGACGGATGGCGTCGGCCAACACATCGTGTTCGACTTGATAGGAGTTGGGTGCGTCGCCGCGGAATCGCCATGCGCGGTCGCCGCGGATGACGCCGTGGTCGATCTGCGATTTCCCGTTGGTTCCTTCCGCAAAAACCGTCGAAATGCACCAGCAGTCGGGGATCTGCCGCGTTTGGGCCGCCATGATCGAACCGTCGGAAAAAGTGAACTCGACGAAATGGTGGTCGTAGGTGTCGCCCTGTTGCATTTCGGAGTAGAGCAGTCGTCCGCCTTGGCCCTGGGCGCTGACCGGATGTTCGCCCTTCACCCAGCAGCCGACGTCGAGATAGTGGAGCAGAGCATCAGCGAAGTAGTCGCCGCTAAGCCAAAGAAAATGATAGGGATTTCGCAATTGATAGAGCATCTCGCTCATTTCGGCCGGTCGCGGAGGCGTGTCGCGCATCGCGCCCATGTTCCAATAACATCGAACCAGTGAAACATCGCCGATCGCTCCTTCCTGCAAACGCGCGACGGTCTCCTGAATCCGCTGATTGTGGCGGTGCATGAGGCCGACCGACACCTTCAAGTTTTTCTGCTTCGCGACCTCATTGGATTCCAGGATTTGGCGAATGCCCGGCGCGTCGACGGCCAGCGGTTTTTCCATGAAAACGTGTTTTCCCTGCTTGACCGCGTAGTCGTATTGGGCAGGCCGAAACTGGGGCGGCGTGGCAAGAATCACGAGGTCGACGCCGCTGTCAATCGCCTTTTGAAATGCGTCGAACCCAACGAAACGGCGTTCCGGCGGAACGTCGACCTGCCGGTCGAACCCCTGGTAGGCGTCCCGATCGTAATCGTTGGCTTCGCCTTTCGTGAGATTGGCCAAGCTGCTTTCGAGCCGGTCTTCGAACAGGTCGGCCATGGCCCAAAGTTTGACCGGTCCACTCGTTCGCAACGCTTGGGAGGCGGCGCCCGTGCCGCGCGAGCCGCAGCCGATCAACGCGATTTTGATCGTCTCATCGCCGGCCACCGGAGCACCGGAGAGCCACGCCGGTTTCGCGGCGACACCGGCCACGGCGGCAACCGCGGCCGCCCGGGCGGTCTCTTGAAGAAGCGATGGATGGCGATCCTGGCAATCGACGTGCTGGGACTTCGGATTTGAGGTGGGATGATGGTTCATGGTGGGATCCCGGAATTGTGAGAGTTTGCGGTGTCAACGCAGGAATTGCCGGCAGCGGATGTCATTCTGCCTTGTTTGGCAAATCATCAAGTGCTTTCTGCAAGTATGTGAGGCTGGCTTCAATTAACTGCTGCCCGGCTTCCGGCTCGTTTTCGCCTTCCGTCTCTAGCGATAGGACGCCGTCGTAGCCGCGCTCGGCAAGTACGCCAATGCATCGGGCGTTGTCGACCTCGCCTGTCCCCAACGCGACGCATTGCGTACCGCGAAGATCCTTCGCGTGGTAATGCACCACATGGCCGGCAACGGCTTTCAGCGTATCGACTTCATTCTGCTTCTGACCATCGGGCGTCCAGGACGACTTTCCCGCCATGGTTTCGACGTAGGTCGCTCGATGGACATTCGCCGCGTCATAGTTGATGCCAAGCCACGGTGAGTTGCCAATTTCCATGATCTTCGCCAGGCCCTCGGCCGTCAACGAAAAAGAGCCATGCGGCTCAATGGCGAGATGCACCTTATGTTCCGCGGCGATTTCGAGTATCTGGGACAGCCGTTCCTCAAGAACTTTCCATGCATCGGGCTCTGGCATTGTCTCAGGCCGTTTTCCATCGCCCGCATTGACGACGGGAATGCCTGCGGCGGCGGCCCATACGATCGCCTGGGACACTCCAGACACGCTATACGGGTCGGGAATGATCGCGCCGCACGGCGCCCAGAGCGCCGAAACGCCTTCGAAGCCGAAATTCGCCACACGCCGCTTGAATTGCTCCGGATCGTCGCGCCACGGATCGACATGAGGGCAGAACGGCGCGGTCGCCTGCGTTTCGATGTAGCGATAGCCCGCCTTCGCGATTCGCTCGAGCGCTTTTTCCAGCGGCAGTTTTCGAAAACAGACGGTTCCGCAGCCGATTTTCATCGTTTTCGCGCTCCACAGGTGCCTCGGACAACCAGTTTGGTGGGCAAGACGATTTTTCTGAACTCAATTTCCGCACCGGCGGCGTTTTTTTCAATCTCGCGAATAAGGATCTCGGCGGCGATCTTGCCTGTGTCGAACGCCGGCTGAAAGACCGTCGTCAGATCGAGATCGGCGGCATATTTGATGTCATCGAACCCGACCAGGGCAATGTCGTCGGGGATGGTCAGTCCAGCCTCCGCCACGGCACGCATCGCACCGACGGCCAGGCGATCGGTCACGGCGAAAACCGCCGTCGGTCGGTCATCGAGACGCAAGAGCCGTTTCATTTCCTCGTAGCCGCCATCGACCGGCTCGACGCCGACGTATCGATCGGGGCTTCCGTCCATGATGCCGGACACCAATTCTTCGCGATAGGCGATGCCGTTGCGCCCCAAGGCCATGCGATAGCCGTCCAAACGATCGTCGATGGCCGTGCATTCGACCCAGCCGATGCAGCCGATCCGACGGTGGCCAAGTCCGATCAGATGTTCGACGGCCTGGCACGCGCCGTCAACGTTGTCGGAAACGACGGAGTGGGTGCGAATGTCGCGAAAGAACCGGTTGATCATGACAAACGGAAACTGCCGCCGCTTGAGTTCAAAGATCTGTTCGGCATTGGCGCGTCCCCAATTCGGAAAGATGATCGCACCGGCCTCGCCTCGTCGGCCGAGGTTCGTGATGTTTTCGACTTCTCGTTCAACCTCGCGGTCGGAACTGGCAATCGAAATCGAGTAATCGGACTGGCGTGCGACATCGGCGACGCCGCGATAGATCTCCGAGATAAATAGGTCTTCAATGGCGGGAATGATCAACGCGAGCGTCTTCGTCTTCTGAATCACGTTGGCAGGTTGGTCCCGGCGTGGCGACACAAAAGTGCCCTTCCGCTTGATGCGCAGGAGCAAGCCTTCCTCCGCGAGATTCCGAAGCGCGTGTTTGATCGTAACTCCGCTGACGCGGTATTGCTCGGCCAGCGCATCCTCCAACAGGAGGCGATGGCCCGGCGCCAACTCGCCGGTGGTGATCTGCCGCCGAATGTCTTCGGCGACTTGCAGATACAACGGCAGGGGGTTTTTGGTGTCGACTCGCAACATGGGTCTGGGAGGCGTCGGGAGCGTCGCCCGGATTTTTTCTTGGATGGAACGTCTTTCTAAGGCGATTTGGGCGTGGGCAAACACCCCGCGGCGGGCTAGTGAATCGCAATTCACAAGAGCGGGAGTTGCGGCGTATTCAGTAGTATTTCAATGTACTTTTTATGCTCTTTAATATATCGATTTTAACGAATCTGTCAACGGTTGGGTGGAGGCGGAGGAAAAACCGGTCTAGACCACATTTTTTTGGCCAACGCGTGTTGACGCCGAAATCGTATCGCGATAGATTTATCGATAACGCGATACGGATACGATATTATCGGTACTAGGTTATCGTTACCATGCAGCGGGACGCAAAGCCATGCAAGAAACTGACTCGACAGACCGAAATCCGATCCGTTCGGCGCCCTTGCCGAGCGTGCGGCGCTTGCCGGCGTACCTTCGATTGCTTTACGAACTGAAGGCTCGTGGCCGGGACGTTGTTTCCTGTCCTCACGTAGCGGAAGAACTGGGTTTGGTGAGCGTCCAGGTGCGGAAAGACCTGGCGATCACCGGCATCGTCGGCAAGCCGAAGATCGGCTATCAGATTCCCGAATTGATCGACGCGATCGAGAAGTTCTTGGGCTGGAACAATACGAGAGACGCATTTCTGGTCGGCGTGGGCTGCCTGGGGGCAGCGCTCATGGGCTACGACGGATTCAGTCAGTTCAACTTGAACGTGTTGGCCGGCTTCGACAACGATCCGAAAAAGGTCCGGAAGTCGGTTCATGGCAAGGAAGTGTTTCCGATGGAGAAGCTTCCCGATTTGGTCAAGCGGATGCACGTGTTGATCGGCATTTTGACGGTTCCGGCGGCAGCGGCCCAAGAGGTCGCCGACGCCATGGTTCAGTCGGGCATTCGAGCGATTTGGAATTATACGCCCGTTTCATTGCGAGTGCCCGACAATGTGATTGTTGAGGACGTGAAGCTGGCATCGAGCCTTGCGGCGCTTTCGAGCCGCTTGGACGAATTATTGCGGGGCGAACCCGCCAAGAAGACCCGGGCGACCGTGCCCGTTGCGAAGGAGACCTCACTATGGAAAAAGAAATGAGTGCGCCGGCGGCCGTCGGAGTGCGGCAGTTCGCCAAAGTGTGCGAGATTCTCGAACGGCACGAGCGAAACGCCGCCCGGCTGATTCCGATCTTGCAGGAGGTGCAGAGCGAGTACCGCTATCTGCCCGAGGAGGTGCTGACGTTCGTGGCGACGTCGCTCAGTTTGCCGCCGGCCCGGGTGTTCGGCGTCGCGACGTTTTTCTCGCACTTCACGTTGAAGCCACGCGGAAAAAACACGATCCGTCTTTGCGACGGAACGGCATGCCACGTTCGGGACTCGATCGCGATTCTCGACGCATTGTACGATCGGCTGAAAATCAACGCGGCGAGGAACACCACGGCGGACATGCTTTTCACGGTCGAGACGGTTTCATGCCTTGGGGCATGCGGCTTGGCGCCGGTCGTGGTGATCAACGACGAAGTTCACGGCCAGATGACGCCGGAAAAGACGATTGAATTGGTCGACGCAATTATCGCAAAGGAAAACGCATCATGACGGATCTTCAAGCAACACCAGGCGCCGAGGCGGTCGATCTTGGACAAGTGGCCAACGACTATGGCGCGGCGGCCAAAAAACTCGCTCGCCGGGTCGTGATCTGCGCCGGAACGGGCTGCGTGGCCGGCGGCTCGCTCAAGGTGTACGACGCCTTCGTGACAAAGTTGGCCGGCGCCGACCTTCCGGTCACCGTCCACCTGAAGCCTGAAGACGGCCAGACGGCCGAAGGCATTCTGGTCTCCAAGAGCGGCTGCCAAGGCTTCTGTCAGAAGGGACCGTTGGTTACCATCGAGCCCGACGGCATCCTCTACACGCACGTCAAGCCCGACGACGTCGCAGAGATTATCGAGACAACGCTGAAGAACAACCGCACGGTCGACCGGCTGCTCTATGCCATAGCGGACACGGGGCACACATGCCGAGGTCAGGCCGACATTCCGTTCTACGCACAACAGAAGCGAACGGTGTTGCGGTCGTGCGGCCGGATCGATCCCGAAGATATCCGCGAGTACATCCATCACGGCGGATACCAGGCAGCTCGCCGCGCTTTCCGAGAGTTGACGCCGCAGGCTGTCTGTGAGGAGATCGCGCACTCCGGACTTCGCGGTCGTGGAGGCGGAGGTTTTCCGACCGGACGGAAATGGGAACTCACGCTCAAGCAACACGCTCCCAAAAAATACGTGATCTGCAACGGCGACGAGGGCGACCCCGGCGCGTTCATGGACCGCAGCGTGATGGAAGGCGATCCGCACAGCGTGATCGAAGGCATGGTGATCGCCGCCCGAGCGATCGGCGCCGACGAGGGTTACATTTACGTCCGCACGGAATATCCCTTGGCGGTCGAGCGTGTCCGCCGAGCGGTCGACGACGCAATGAAGATGGGCCTTTTGGGCGACAACGTATTTGGAACAGGCAAGAGCCTTCGCCTCAACGTGATGGAAGGGGCCGGAGCATTTGTTTGCGGAGAAGAGACGGCACTGATGGCGTCGGTCGAAGGCAAGCGCGGCATGCCGCGTCCGAAACCGCCGTTTCCCGCCCAAAGCGGGTTGTGGGGTTGCCCGACGGTCATCAACAATGTCGAGACGCTGGCCACGGTGCCGCTGATTCTGCGGTACAGCGCGGCCGAGTTTCGGCGAACGGGAACCGATAAGTCGCCCGGTACCAAGACGTTCGCCCTGACGGGCCACGTGGTCAACACTGGCCTGATCGAGGTCCCGTTCGGCGCGACCTTGCGTCAGATCGTCATGGACATCGGCGGCGGTGTGATCGACGAAAAAGGCAATCCGGTCAACGAGCCGTTCAAGGCCGTGCAGATCGGCGGTCCCTCGGGCGGATGCCTCACGCAAGAACATCTCGACTTGCCGATGGATTTCGATTCGCTCCAAACCGTCGGGGCCATGGTCGGCTCGGGCGGACTGGTCGTGATGAATCGCCACACGTGCATGGTGCAGATCGCGCGGTTCTTCATGCAATTCACGCAGAACGAGTCGTGCGGCAAGTGCATCTTGTGCCGCGAAGGCACGCGTCAGATGCTCGCTTTGCTGGACGATATCATCGAGGGGCGCGCCGATGGCAACACGCTCGACCTGCTCGATCAGTTGGCCAGAGCGGTGCGAAAAGGATCGCTGTGCGGATTGGGCAAGACCGCGCCGAACCCCGTGCTCTCGATGATGCGATACTTCCGGCCCGAGATCGAGGCGCACGTATTCCAGAAACGTTGTCCCGTAGGACGCTGCAAAGCGCTGCAGGTACCCGAGATTCGCGCCGACCTGTGCAAAGGCTGTACGATTTGCACCAGGAAATGCCCGGTCGGCGCGATCTCGGGCGAACGGAAGATGCCCCATCGCATCGACGCGACCAAGTGCATCAAGTGCGGAGCCTGCGCCCAGGCGTGCAAGTTCCACGCGATTGTCGGAGTATAAAATACGAACCTGTTTTCTACGAAAGGGGTCTTACCGAGAAACCACGTTTACCCAAAACCACCGATTCGAACGATTGTTTTTTCACCACTGTACTACCGAGGAGCTCTATCATGAATGCGATTGCTGAACAGGAACCTTTGAACCTTGACGTTGCCGTTGGTTGCACGTCGGGTTCGAGCGTTCAACGTGTTGCGACGATCGACGAGCTCGACGCCCTGATCCGTCGGGTGCGCGAAGCTCAACGAACGTACGCGAAGTTCAGCCAATCGCAGGTCGACGCGATTTTCAAAGCCGCCGCCAAGGCCGCCAACGCCGCGCGGATTCCCTTGGCCAAGCTGGCGGTCGAAGAGACCGGCATGGGCATCGTCGAGGACAAGGTGATCAAGAACCACTTCGCGGCCGAGTACATCTACAACAAGTTCAAAGATGCCAAGACCTGTGGCATCATCGAGCGGGACGAGATGTACGGTGTGCGGAAGGTGGCCGAACCGGTCGGCGTGATCGCCGGCGTCGTGCCGACGACCAACCCGACGTCCACGGCGATCTTCAAGTCTCTCTTGGCACTGAAGACTCGAAACGCGATCATCTTTTCGCCACATCCCAGGGCGAGACGAGCGACTTGCACCGCCGCCCGATTGGTGCTGGAAGCCGCGGTTGCCGCCGGCGCGCCGGAAGACATCATCGGCTGCATCGATGAACCGACCGTCGAGCTGAGCAAGTATCTGATGGATCATGATGAGGTCGATTTGATCCTGGCTACCGGCGGCCCCGGCATGGTTCATGCCGCGTACACCTCCGGCAAACCGGCGATCGGCGTCGGTGCAGGAAACACGCCCGCCGTGATCGACGAAACGGCCAGCATTCCCATGGCCGTCAACTCCGTGCTGCTGAGCAAGACGTTCGACAACGGCATGATCTGCGCCTCGGAACAATCAATCGTCGTCGTCGACGGTGTCTACGATGCCGTGCGTGAGGAGTTGCTGAAGCGAGGAGCGATCATCCTCGACGACGCGCAGAAGCAAATGCTCGCCGCTACGCTTGCCCCTAACAGCAAGTTGAATCCGGCAGTCGTCGGCCAGCCGGCGGCGAAAATCGCGAAAATGGCGGGGTTCACCGTTCCCGACGATGCCAAGGCGCTGGTGGCCGAGGTCGAGCGGATCGGTCTCGATGAGCCGCTGAGCATCGAGAAGCTGAGCCCCGTGTTGGCGATGTACCGAGCCGTGGATTTCGACGCTGCCTTGGCCAAGGCCGAGGCCCTGGTCGAGTTTGCCGGTCCCGGTCACACCGCCGTCCTATATACGGACCAGCGCAACACCGACCGTATCGACCGGTTCGGGCTTCGGCTTCATGCCGGCCGCGTGTTGGTCAATCAGCCGGCCAGCCAGGGCGCGATCGGGGACCTGTACAACTTCCGGCTTGAACCGTCGTTAACGCTCGGCTGCGGAAGCTGGGGTGGAAACAGCGTCAGCCAAAACGTCGGCGTTTATCAGTTGCTGAATGTGAAGACCGTGGCCGAACGGCGCGAAAACATGCTGTGGTTCCGCCTGCCGCCGAAGGTCTATTTCAAGGCCGGATCTTTGCCCGTCGCCTTGAGCGACTTGGCCGACCGGAAACGAGCGTTTTTGGTGACCGACAGGCCGCTGTTCGATCTCGGCTATGCCGACCGCGTGACCGACATTCTCGAAGGCATGGGCATCGAGACCCAGGTGTTCTTCGAGGTGAAGCCCGACCCGGACGTGACGACCATTCGCACCGGCGTCGAACGGCTCCGCGAGTTCCAACCCGACGTGGTGATCGCCTTGGGCGGCGGAAGCCCGATGGACGCCGCGAAGATCATGTGGCTGTTGTACGAACAGCCGAACGTGCAGTTCGAGGATCTCGCCATGCGGTTCATGGACATTCGGAAACGGGTATTCAAGTTCCCGGAATTGGGCAAGAAGGCCATCATGGTCGCAATACCGACGACCTCGGGCACAGGCAGCGAGGTGACGCCGTTCGCCGTCGTAACGGACGACCGGACGGACATCAAGTATCCGATCGCCGACTACGAGTTGACGCCGGACATTGCGATCGTCGACGCGCAGTTGGTCATGTCGATGCCGAAAAAATTGACGGCCTACGGCGGAATCGACGCGTTGGTCCACGCCCTGGAGGCGATGGTCTCGGTCGTGGCGACCGACTATACCAACGGCATGGCGTTGGAGGCCACTCGCATCCTGATGAAGTATCTGCCGGTGGCCTATGAGAACGGCGACAGCGCCCTGGCGCGCGAGAAGGTCCACAACGCCGCGACGATGGCGGGCATGGCCTTTGCGAACGCCTTTTTGGGCCTTTGCCACTCGATGGCCCACAAGCTGGGCGCGGCCTACGACCTGCCGCACGGTTTGGCCAATGCCCTGTTGATCGGGCACGTCATCCGTTATAACGCCGAGGACGCCCCGCAGAAACAGGCGGCGTTTCCGCAATACGCCTATCCACAGGCGAAGGAACGGTACGCCCGGATTGCGAATTATCTCGGCCTGCCGGGCAACGACGACGCCGAAAAGGTGACGTCGTTGATCGCAGCCATCGAGGATCTGAAGGCAAGGTTGAACATACCGGCCACGATCCGCGAGGCGGGCGTCGACCAGCCGAAGTTCTTCGCCCAGGTTGACAGCCTGGCTGAGTTAGCTTTCGACGATCAATGCACCGGGGCGAATCCGCGTTATCCGCTGATCGCCGACGTGCGAGAAATCTATCTGACTGCATTTGACCACCGAGCCGAGTAGGCGAGAGAATTACCGACATTTTCCGGCAGGCAATCAAGAAAGGACATCAGGCACTCATGAACGCCAAACCGACGCTGACCATCGATCACATGGAAGTGCCGATCGAGGGCGAACGCAATATCCTGGATGTGGCTCGCAAGGCGGGCATCGACATCCCAACCTTCTGCTACCATTCCGACCTGAGCATTTACGGCGCGTGCCGTTTATGCCTGATCGACCTGGAGGGGCGTGGCGTCGTGGCCAGTTGCTCGACGCCGCCCGAGCCCGGCATGAAAATCCGAACGCATACCGAAGAGATTCGGCAGATGCGGCGAATCGCCATGGAGTTGATCCTGGCCAACCACGAGCAGAACTGCCCGACGTGCCCGAAAAGCACGTCCTGCCGGTTACAGGAGTTGGCCCGGCGACTTGGCGTCGAGAGTGTGCGGTTCAAGCCCACGCACCAACCGCAGGCGGTCGACCGGTCGAGCTTGTCGCTGGTTCGGAATCCGAACAAGTGCATCCTGTGTGGCGATTGCGTCCGCGCGTGCGATGAGATCCAAGGCATCGGCGCGATCGATTTCGCGTATCGCGGGGCCTCGGTGTGCATCGCGCCGGCGTTCGGCAAAAACCTGAGCGACGTCGAATGCGTCAACTGCGGCCTGTGCGCGTCGGTCTGCCCGACGGGGGCCATCACGCCGCGCAGCGAAGTCGACAACGTTTGGAAGGACCTGAACGACGCGAAAAAGACCGTCGTGGTGCAAATTGCCCCCGCGGTTCGCGTCGCCTTGGGCGAGGCGTTCGGCATGCCGCCGGGCAGCGTCGAAATCGGTCGGATGAGCGCGGCATTGAAGGCGCTCGGCTTCGACCAGGTCTACGACACGAGCTTTGCCGCCGACCTGACAGTCATCGAAGAGGCCAACGAGTTCATCGCCCGCAAGACAAAGGGCGAACGACTGCCGCAATTTACGTCCTGCTGCCCCGGTTGGGTCAAGTTTGCCGAGCAATTCTGCCCCGACATGCTCGACAAGCTGTCGAGTTGCCGGTCACCGCAACAGATGTTCGGATCGCTGGCCAAGAAGATCTTGCCGGAGCAGCTTGGCTGCGACGCGAAGGACTTGGTCGTCGTGTCGATCATGCCTTGCACGGCCAAAAAGTTCGAGGCCAAGCTACCGAAGTTTGCGACCGAAGGATATCCCGAGGTCGATCACGTGCTGACCACGCAGGAGTTGGCCCATATGATCGAAGAAGCTGGCATTCGGTTCAAGGACCTCGAACCGCAATCGCTCGATATGCCGTTGGGGTTCAAGACGGGCGCCGGCGTAATTTTTGGGGCCAGCGGCGGCGTTACCGAGGCCGTCTTGCGTTATGCGGTCGAAAAACTCCGCGGCGTGCGGCTGTCGGCCGTCGATTTTCAGGAAATCCGAGGCGATGAAACGCTTCGCGAAGCGGAAATTTCCATCGGCGACGTGAAATTGAAGCTCGCTGTGATCCATACGCTGAAAAAGGCGGCCGAGGTCGTCGAGAAAATCCGCGCCGGCGAATGCGACTACGACTTGATCGAAGTCATGGCGTGCCCCGGCGGGTGCATCGGCGGCGCTGGCCAACCGGTCACGCAGGACTACACCGCGAAACGCGATCGCTGCCGCGGCCTGTACAACGCCGACAAGATGATGCAGTTGCACAAGTCGCAGGACAACCATATCGTGGCCCAGTGCTATGCCGAACACCTCGGTGAGCCGAACGGTCCGACGGCGCACCGGCTGTTGCACACGACCTACCAGAACCGCCGCCGCATCATGGGCGAACCGCTGGTCTTGCTCGACAACGGCGAGAATGATAAGGTGCAGGTGTCGGTCTGCGTCGGCACGAGCTGCTTCGTGCGAGGTTCGCAAGCGTTGCTCAAACAGTTGGTCGAATATATCGAAGGCCGCGATTGGGACGACATGGTCGAGGTCCAAGCAACGTTCTGTTTCGAGCATTGCGACCGTGGGCCGACCGTCCGCATAGGTGGACAAGTGATGGAGCATTGTACGTTCGAAATGGCCCGGGAGGCGATCGAACAGGCGGTGACCGCTTGTTCGGCGTCAACATAGTCAATGACCGATCGGGTGGGAGGAAGCGAGATGAGCGACCGAAACACCGCACGACAAGTCGTCTATACCAACAAGGCCCGATGCCGGGACTGCTACCGCTGCGTCCGGGTGTGCCCGGTCAAGGCGATCCAGATGCGCGACGGCCAGGCCTATGTGGTCGATAGCCGGTGCATCCGTTGCGGCACGTGCGTTCGCGAGTGTCCACAGGGCGCTAAGTCGTATCGGCACGATCTCGAACAGGCGATGCAGTTGTTTGCCTCCGGCGCGATCGTGGCGGCCAGCGTCGCCCCGTCGTTCGTCGCGGCATTTCCCGAGTCGCAGCGCCACCGAGTTGCCTCGGCGCTGCGACAACTCGGGTTTGCCTACGTCGGCGAGACGGCCATCGGGGCGTACCATGTCGCGGCACAGACGGCCGCGATCGTGGCCGCCGCGCCCGAAGGCCGGCATGTCTGCACGTCGTGCCCGGCCGTCGTGCGATACGTCGAATTGTATCGGCCCAAGTTGGTGTCGACGCTCGTTCCGGTTGTTTCGCCGATGATCGCCCACGCCAAGCATATTCGGCAACGTTTGGGCAAGGATGTGCGAGTCGTGTTTTTCGGACCGTGTGTTGCCAAAAAAGCCGAGGCCGAGCGACCCGAACATGCCGGGCTGGTCGATTGCGTGTTGACGTTCGCCGAACTGCATGAATGGCTGGAACAGGAGAACATTAATCTGTCGGCCTGCGAAGAGAGCGATTTCGACGAGGCGCCCGAGGGCGAGGCCCGGTTGTTTCCGATCGAGGGCGGCAGCGTGCGCACGTCCGGTTGGACGACGGATCTTCTGGCGGGCGAGGTCGTCGCGGCCAGCGGATTCGAAGAGGTCGAAACGGCGTTGGAAGGCCTGATGATGCCCGACACGCCGACGATCGTCGAGCCGCTGTTCTGCCTGCAAGGCTGCACGAACGGCCCTGCGATGCTCGAAAATCGGAATATTTTGGCCCGACGAGGCGATGTGTTGATCTATGCCGCGGCGCATCCCGGTCGAGCGCCGGAGCGGAATTTCTACGGCGATTTGGCCGCGCGGTTCAAGGCCGCGCCTGTTGCCGCCGAGACGCCGGTCACGGAGGAACAGATTCGGCACGTTTTGGAGATGACCGGAAAGTCGCGCGACGAAGACCAGTTGAATTGCGGGGCATGCGGCTATGCAAGCTGTCGCGAAAAGGCGATTGCCGTGCTGCGCGGCATGGCCGAGCCGGAAATGTGCATCCCGCACATGAAACGTCTTGCCGAGCAACGAGTCGACCGAATCATCGAGACCAGCCCGAACGGAATCGTCATCCTCGACGAACACCTGCACATTCTGAACATGAATCCGGCGTTCCGGAAGTTCTTCCTGTGCTCCGATGGTGTCTTTGGCCAGCCGATCTCGTACCTGATGGACCCCGAACCGTTCGTCCGCTTGGCGTCGGGCCGCGAAACGTTGATCGAAACGATCGCGGAACATGAGCGATACCACTTGGTATGCCATCAGATTTTGTATCCGTTGGTCGAAGAGCGTCAGTTCGTCGGCATTTTCGTCAACATCACCGGCAGCCGCGCCAATCAGCAGAAACTCGATCAACTGCGAGCCCAGACTGTGTTGCAGGCTCGCGAATTGCTCGACCACCAGATTCAGATGGCCGAACAGTTGGCGAAGTTGCTGGGCGAGAGTACGGCGAAGGGCGAAAACCTTGTCGAGAAACTCTTGCAATTGACCGAGGAGAATCCCGCGGACGCCGGCAGCCGGCAGGGCAAGCAATGGTTGCAGGATACATACACATCGAAGTAGAAACGTCGCAGTCGCCAAAACGGCCTGAATGGCCGTGCGGTGACGTTGTGGCATGCGATCGCAACGAGGCCGCGACGACGATCGTCTGCGCCGACGGCATCGGGTCGGGCGTCCATGCACACATCGCGGCCGAGCTTTGCGTCAGCCGGCTTCTGGAGTTGCTCCGGCTCGGCACTTCGCTGCGAAAAGCTACGGCCTCGCTGGTTCGTTCGATGGAACGCAACCGCGAGCCGAGGAGCACTTACACGGCCTTTACCGTCGTGCGAGTCTTGAACGACGGGCTGGCGACCATTTTGGCCTACGAAGCGCCGCCGGCATTTCTGATCAGCCGGCGTCATGCTGTAAACGTGCCGTCCCACTCGATCGAACTCGGCGGGGCACTCGTCACCGAATCGGAATGCTGCATCGAACCGGACGACGCCATCCTGATCATGAGCGACGGCATCACCCAGGCTGGACTCGGCCACGGCATGCCGCAAGGTTGGCAAGCCGAGGGCGTGCTGCGCTATGTCAACCGTTGCCTTGGCGAGGGACAGCGCACCAAGCAAATCGCCGGCTCGGTGCATCGCGAAGCGCGACGGCTCTGGATCGAAGGGGGCGACGATTGTACGGCCGTGATGGCACACTGCCGGCGCGGCCAGATCATCAACATCCTGACCGGTCCGCCGAGTGACGCCGAACTGGATGTGGCCACGGTCCGCCGATTCATGCAGATGGAAGGCATCAAGGTGGTCTGCGGCGGCACGACTGCGGGCATCGTCGCCCGAGTGCTGCGAAAACCGGTCTCCGTCGAGCGAGAGCCCAAGAGCACGATTGCCCCGCCGCGATTGGAGATCCCCGGCATCGGGCTGGTCACCGAAGGCGCCGTGACGCTCAACCAGGTCTACAACGTGCTCGACGAGGATATCGACAAGCTGACGGAAAACAGCGGCGTCACCGAGCTTTGCGCGCTGTTGCAGGTGGCCGATCGAGTCAACATCATCGTCGGCCAGGCAAGAAACGAGGCGAGCGGAAACATCAGTTTCCGGCAATGCGGCATCCTCACACGGGAGAACATCGTGCCGCTGCTGGCCCAAAAATTGCTCGCCGCCGGCAAACTTGTCGTCGTCGAGCGAGTTTGACGGCCAACGTGGCGGTCAACGCCGCAGCATTTCCGCCGCCCAGACGGCCAGCTTTTCGCGGAAGATTTTGGCGTTGTGGCGGATGTCGACCGGAAAGCCGCGGTGGAGCAGGAAATCGGTGATGTCGGCCGTCAACGGACTTGCCGCCCCGATCTTGCGCACTTCGGAAAGCAGTTTCTCTTGATTCGCCCGGCCGCGCGGCATGCGTCCCTGATGCGGCTCCAGAACGATCACGGGCCGTTGTTGGCCCGGCGTTCCGACGCCAACCAAAGCGCTGCGGCGGATGTCGGGATGCTGGTTGAAAATGGCCTCGCAACGGATCGGAAACATCCGTCCCTTGGGCGTTCGAACGCTATGGGCAACACGACCGCAGAACCAGAATCGGCCTTGACTGTCGAGATAGCCGGAGTCGCCCATCCGATGCCAAACGTGCGACCCGTCGGCGATTTTTGCCAGCGGATTCGCCTCGCGGCGCGTGACGTATTCGCGCGTGACTTGCGGTCCACGAACGATCAACTCGCCGATCTCACCTGATGGTAATTCTTCAACCTGATCGATCGACCCGATCGGTCCGTCGACGATACGGATGACCTTCCACTGGACCTCGGCAAAGGTTTGGCCGACACAAACGCCGGCGCCTTCCCGGGTTTTTTCGGCCGTTTCCGTCAACACGTTCGTCGACGAGTTCGACGCGACAGGCAGGGCTTCGGTCGCGCCGTAGGGCGTGTGCAGATCGCCGTCGGGATGGATGCACGCCTTCATGCGGCGGTGGACCTCGACCGGCACTGGCGCTCCGGCCGACAACACCCGGCGAATCGTCGGCAGGCGGACACCGTGTTTTTCACAATATCGGCCGACGCGATCCCAGATGGCCGGTGAACCGAACGCCTGCAAAACCTCCCAATCGCGGGCGGCCTCGACGATCTTCGCGGGATCGACCTGCGC
>JAEWUR010000123.1 GCA_023397045.1 Planctomycetota bacterium | reverse complement strand
CTGACCGGCAAAGAACAAGTCAGGCTGCAAGTAGATCTGCCCGTCGGTGATCGAGATCACGTTCGTCGGAATGTAGGCCGATACTTCCCCTTCCAACGTCTCGACGATCGGCAATGCGGTGAGCGATCCGCCGCCCAACTCGTCGCTCAGCTTCGCGGCGCGTTCCAGCAATCGGCTGTGGCAGTAAAAAATGTCGCCGGGATAGGCCTCGCGTCCCGGCGGACGACGCATCAGAAGCGAAATCTGACGGTAGGCCGTCGCCTGTTTCGAAAGGTCGTCGTAGACGATCAAGGCATCCTGGCCGTTGTACATGAAATATTCGGCCATGGCACAGCCGGCATACGGGGCCACGTATTGCAGCGGCGCCGGATCGCTGGCGCCCGCCACGATCACCGTCGTGTAGTCCATCGCCCCGTGTTTGCGAAGCGTTTCGATCAAACCGGCCACGGTCGATTCCTTCTGACCGACGGCCACGTAGAAACACTTCACGCCGGTGTCTTTCTGATTGATGATCGTGTCGATGCCGATGGCCGTCTTGCCGGTCTTGCAGTCGCCGATGATCAATTCTCGCTGGCCGCGCCCGATCGGCGTCATCGCGTCAATCGCCTTGATGCCGGTCTGCAACGGCTGCTTCACCGGTTGTCGTCCCGCGACGCCCGGCGCCGCCGATTCGACCAATCGTCGCTCGGTCGAGACGATCGGGCCGGCGCCGTCGATCGGATTGCCCAACGGATCGATCACGCGGCCCAACACGGCCTCGCCGACCGGCACCGAGAGCAACTGCCCCGTGCTGCGGACCTCGTCACCCTCGTTGATCGAAAGGTAATCGCCCAGAATGATGATGCCGACCGAGTTCTCTTCCAGGTTGAACGCGAGCCCGCTGATCGGACCGGTGCTGCTGGAAATTTCGACCATTTCGCCCGACATCACGTCGGACAGGCCGTAGACGCGCGCGATGCCGTCGCCCAACTCGATCACGCGGCCGACCTCTCGGACATCGATGCGCGATTCGAACTGTTCAATTTCCTGCTGGATTACGGAAGCGATCTCGTCGGCTTTGAATTTCATGAGCGGTTCTTTCGATCATCTGTTGACGTAGATTATGCAATTGATTGGCCACGGAGCCGTCGTAAACGGTGTCGCCGATGCGGAGCACCGCGCCGCCGATCAGGCTCGGATCGATCTCCTGCTGAAAAACAGGGTCGCCGCCCAGTTTTTCGCGAAGACGGTCGGCGATCTGCCTCGCCTCGGCCGCGTCGATCGGCTCGGCCGTCGTCAGCCGCACCGGAATCCGATTCCGCAGCCGGTCAATCATGGCGTGCGTTTCGCAATGGATGGCCCGGAGACAGCCGAGCCGGTCGTGCCGGGCCACGACCTTCAAAAAGTTGACCAGCAGCGGCGACACCCGACCTTGAAACACGCGGTCGATCACGCCCGATTTCTCCTCGGGCGAGACCAACGCCGAGGCCAGCACGGCTTCGAGCTTGGGGAATCGGCGGGCCACCTCGGCCATGATCGTGTCGAACTCGTCGACCACCTCGGCCGTCGTACCGCTGCGCTCGGTCGTATCGACCAGCGCTTTGGCATAGACCCGGGCAACGTGTTCAACGCCGACGTCGGCCTCGATCTGGGCCGCGGTCCGTGCGTGTTCGGCGGTTAGGTCTTTGGATTCAGCCATAAGCTCGAATGATGAATGTGGAGTGATGAATACGGAATGGAAACGCCACGGTGAATGCGTATTTCGCATTCATCATCCATCATTTCTCTTGTTGCCTCTAGTTTTGGCTTGGAACTCCGGTCTTGCCGCTCACAAATCCCGCCACGGCGTCGTCGATCAGCCGGGTGTGATCCTTCGCGGACAGTTTGCTGCGGACAATCTTTCCGGCCAGCTCGACGGCCAACGTCGCACTCTGGCTCGCCAATTCCTTGATGGCCGCGCCGGTCGCCGCATCGATCTGCTTCACCGCCCGCTGATACTCGGCCTCGGCGTCCTGCTTCGCCTTGTCGATCAGCACTTGGCCCTGCTTCTCGGCATTGCGGCGGCCCTGTTCGACGATCGCGCGGACCTCGTTCTGCGCGGCGGCCAGCTTCAACTCATAGTCGGCCAGAATCGCGGCGGCCTTCTGGTTGGCTTCTTCCGCCTGGGCGATCTGGTCGGCCACGTTCCGCTCGCGCTTGTCCAGCCCCTCGGCGATCGGTTTCCAGGCGAACTTCCAAAGAATCGCCAAAAGGCACACGAACACCACGGCCGTCCACAACGCCAGGTCGCTCTTCCACTCCATCGGATTGATCGCCGCGGAACCCTCCGCGCCGGCCGACGCCAGGATCAGAAACGAGGTGATTTGTGTCACGATCATCATAGGATCAACGCTTTACGGGAATGTGACGCGGCCGCCCTCGGCCATGTCGTCGGATGCAAACCAAAGTTCCACCTGGCGCGATCGAGGGCGACCGCGCCCAACTTCCATCACGGGAAGAACATGCAGATGATCAGCGCGAGGAACGTCACGCCTTCGATCAACGCCGCCGAAACGATCATCGCGGCCTGGATGTTGCTGGCGACCTCGGGCTGACGGGCCATCGCCTCGACGGCCATCGCGCCGATGCGGCCGATGCCCAACCCCGCCCCGATGATGACCAATCCCGCGCCGAACGCTCCGCCGAAGAAAATCGAAAAACCCTTCTGGGCAACCACCGGGGCCGCTTGGGCCGCCGCAGCCGCCGGTTCGCCTTTCGCCGGCTCGTCCGCCGCCAAGGCCGGAGCGGCCAGCGTCAGCAATACCGAACACACCATGACGATCTTCAAAAACCTGTTCACGAGCGATTTCTCCTTCGAAAAAGTAACCCAAAGGGCAGGCCGGCCCAAATCAATGTTGGTGAACCGCCATGCCGATAAACAAGGCCGACAAAAACGTAAATACATAGGCCTGCAAGCAAGCCACTAATAGCTCCAACAAATTCAACGCCGTCGCGCCCAACACGCTGACCGGCATCACTCCGTACCAAAGCATCGTCGCCGCCGTCTGCGCGATGAATCCCATGATCACGGCCAACACCAGGTGGCCGGCAAACATGTTCGCAAACAAACGCACGGCCAAGATGAAGTGCTTGACCAGGATGCCCATCACCTCGATGCAGAAAATCATCGGCTTCAAAAAGATCGCCATGATCCACGGCACGTCCATGTGCGGCACTTGGCCCGTCCAAAAACCGATCGGTCCAAAACGCGACATGCCCGCCCCAATTACCACCGCGAACGTCACGACGGCAATCGCGCCGGTCGTTCCCAACGCGCCGGTCGGCGATCCCAGCCAAGGAAGCAATCCGCAAAGATCGAGAAATAAGATGAAGAAGAACTGCGTCCAAAGAAACGGCAGGAACCGGTCGGCGTCGTGGCTGCCGATGGCCGGCCGCGCAATCTGATCGCGGACGAACAGAATCATCACCTCGAACATATTCCAAAGCCGCCCCTTCGGCGGTCGGCCCGACGCAATTTTTCGCGCCATCCCGACGAAAAACACAATCATCATCACCGCCACCAGAAGTTCGATCACCATGAACTTCGTCAGGTGAAGCCCCAACGACTCGAACGGCTGCGGAATCTCGACGACCAACCCTCCCGGCAGATGGAAGGCATCGGCGTCTTTGACGTGCCCAATCAGTTCGGCGGTGTCAGCCATGGACCTTGAAGTCCTTTCTTACGGTCCGAGGACCGTGTCGGTGCATCGGCCCGGTACGAGGCAACGACATCGGCAATTCCACGATCAAAGCTAAAAGATAGAACCCTACAAGGTAGTAAACAAATCCGGTTTCGACTAGGGCCTGACCGCGAAGTCGCACAATCAACGCCAACATCAACGGCGGAACCGTTCGGGCGATCGTGGACAAAATTGTCACCCCCAGGCCGTTCGAGGGGCCAAAAACGCCCCGGCTCATCGCCAACGCCACCGACGACGACGCCAAACACACCACGGCCGCCAGCGACGCCGCAACCACGCCGGCCGCGCCACGTTGAATCGCGACAAAAAAAGTTCCCGCATACGCCGACAAAATCGCCAACAACAACACGACCAACTGAACCGCCAAACTGCGGTGCCTCAACGCGGTGATCCAACGAACGATTTTCATGGCGAGAGTCTTTACGGGCGGGAATTGGGGGGAGGTTGCTTCTTATTTCGCGGACGGCGGGAATCGTGTCGTAAGGGCTCGACCAATCGCAAGAGAGACCATAGGCCCGCCGAAAAACCGATCACCGCCCCGAGAATCACAAATGGCCCTTTGATTCCCAGGCGCTGATCGACCCAAGCCCCCAAGAGAATAGGCACCACCATCTCGACGGATATCGTCGTCGCGTTGGAGGCCCACCCCGCGGCTCGAGCCAGCAGAGAACGGTCGTCTAGCGGTTCTTTCACGGCGATTTTTGCCGTATTGGTCTTCATTGACCGATGGAATTCCCCAATCTACCTGTGCGCAAGAGCACTGTCAATCGGGCCATGAATTTCCTTGTTGCAAACTGAAGCCTCCGGCGCAAAC
>JAEWUR010000061.1 GCA_023397045.1 Planctomycetota bacterium | reverse complement strand
GTCCAGAGCGTCTCGGCCACAACGCGCCCCCCTCGCAACGGGGAAGTCGATGGCGTCAACTACCATTTCCTCTCGGACGAAGACTTCAGAAACCGCCAAAAGAGGGGCGATTTCCTCGAATCCTTCGAGGTTTTTTCCCAGGGTCACTGGTACGGCACCCTCCGGTCCGAGGTGACCACTGGTCTAGCAGCCGGAAAATGGGTAGTCTTAGAGATTGACGTTCAAGGTGCCTTGGCCGTCGTCGAGCAGTTCCCGGACGCCGTCACCATCTTCGTTCGACCAAGTTCGACTGAAGAATTGGAACGCCGTCTGCGCGGTCGAGGCACCGAAACCGAAGAAGCGATCGAACGTCGCCTCGCCCGGGCCAAGAACGAAATGGCCCTGGCCGGTCGTTATCAGCATCAAGTCATCAATGACGACCTGGACCAAGCGGTCCAGGCGATTTGCAATATTCTAAAACGCCAATGGGAGAAGGACCGAAATGATTGAAGAATTACGGGAAGAGGAGATCGTCAAGAAGGTCGGTGGGCGGTTCAAGCTCTCGACGCTGATCCAAAAGCGCCTCGTGCAGCTTAACGGCGGCGCTCGGCCCTTGGTCGAGGCCAAAGGCAGCAACAAGATGCAGGTCGTCATCAACGAGATCATGCAAGACAAGATCTACCTCGACTCGGAGATGAACGTCCGCACGGTCCCCACCGAGCAACCCGGCCCGTTGGATATCGATTTCCAAAATCTTTGATCGCGAGTTGGCCGTCCGTAGGTTATGCTTCAGCATAACAAACGGATCAGTGTTTTTTTCATTGTTGACGTTATGCTGAAGCATAACCTACATGTCCATGCAAGGCCGTGAACTGATCATCGGCGTGACCGGCGGCATCGCGGCCTATAAGGCCGCGACGTTGGTCAGCCGTCTGGTCCAAGCCGGCGCCGGCGTGACGGTCGTCATGACGCGCTCGGCCACGAAACTCGTTGGCCCGAAAACCTTCGAGGCGCTGACCGGCCGCCCGGTCAGCCTTCAAGTGTTCGGGCGCGGCGGCCATCCCCATATCGAACTGGCCCAAAAAGCCGACCTGATGTGCGTCGCCCCGGCGACGGCCAATATCCTCGCCAAGGCCGCCTGCGGCATGGCCGACGATCTGCTGAGCACACTGCTCCTGGCATTCGACGGACCCATCATGATGGCCCCGGCCATGAACACCGTGATGTGGCAGAAGCCGGCCGTACAGCGCAACGTCGCGCAGCTTCGCGCCGACGGCGTCCTGCTCGTCGATCCGGCCGAAGGCTATCTGAGTTGCGGAATGCAAGGCCCCGGACGCATGGCCGAGCCCGACGTGATTTTCAAGGCCATCGCGGACCGGCTGGATAGAGTCCGGCCATGACGAATGTCGAACTTCAAATGACGAAGGAATGACGAAATCCAAATGAAACAATGCCGAAACGGCGGCTTCGCTTTTCGTCATTTGAATTTCGACCTTCGTCATTTTTCCATCTCATGCCCCGCATCCTCATCACTTCCGGACCCACGCGACAGTACCTCGATCCGGTGCGATACATCTCGAACGCATCGAGCGGACGCATGGGCGCGGCGGTGGCCGAGGCTTTTCTTCGGGCGGGACATCAGGTCACGATCGTCACGGGACCGGTCCAAGAGCAACAATATCCGGCCGGCGCGGAAATCATCCCCGTCGTCTCGACCGAGGAAATGCTGGCCGCGTGCCAACGAGTCTTTCCGGACTGCGACGGACTAATCGCCGTGGCCGCGCCGTGCGACTATCGGCCCGCAACCGTGGCCCCGCACAAAATCCACAAGACCGGCGATTCGCTCCATGTCGAATTGGTCGAAACGCCCGACATCGTCGCTTCGCTGGCGAAAACCAAGAAGCCCGATCAATGGCTCGTGGCCTTTGCACTGGAGACCGAAGACCGGCACCTTCGCGCGATGCAAAAAATGGAACGCAAAAAGTGCGACCTGATCGTCCTGAACGGTCCCGACGCGATCAATGCGACCGACACGCACGTCGAAGTGCTCGGCCAAGACGGACAGGTGCTCGCCACGCATGCCGGAAGCAAGAATGATGTGGCGCAGATGATTTTGGAGCTGATCCAGAGCCGATTGATCCATTAAAAAAAGCTGCCCGCTTGCGGCTTCGGGGTGGCCCTGATAGCTCGGCTATCAGGGCGGCGAAGCCGCAAGAGGTTTTTTGCCGAGAAAAAAACGACTCCTCTTGTGCCTTTCGGCACCCCGATAGACAAGCTATCGGGGCCACCCATGATGAAACGTCTTATGCAACAAATACTTGCGACTAATTGAACGGTATTGAGGCTAGGGTGAGGGCTGAATCACCAAAACGCCTGACCTTGATTCTTCTCCGCCACAAACGTCGAAACAAGAAAAAATCGAAGGAGCCCTAAAAAATGCGAATTGGCGTCTTTTGCAGCGGCGGCGATGCCCCCGGTATGAATGCCTGCACCCGAGCGGTCGTCCGCTCGGCGATTTCCCAAGGGCACGAAGTCGTCGGCATCCGTCGCGGCTATCAAGGGCTCCTCGACGAAGATTTCTTCCACCACACCGAAGGTGAAGCCCTGATGCGGCTGCGAAGCGTGTCAAACCTCGTCAGCCGCGGCGGTACGATCCTCGGCACCAGCCGTAGCGCGGAGATGCGAACCGAGCCCGGACTCAAAAAGGCCGCCGGCATCCTCCAGAAACACCGCATCGACGCCCTCGTGCCCATCGGCGGCGACGGCACCTTCCACGGCGCCGTGGCGCTCGCCCAACACTGGAAAGGACAGATCGTTGGCTGCCCCGGCACCATCGACAACGATCTGCTGGGAACCGACTTCACGATCGGGTTCGCCACGGCCGTCCACACGGCCGTCGAAGCGCTCGATAAGCTCCGCGATACGGCCGAGAGCCACGAACGAATGTTCCTGGTCGAAGTGATGGGCCGTCACAGCGGATACATCGCCCTCTACACCGCGCTGGCCGGCGGCGCCGAAGTGGTCGCCATCCCCGAAAGTCACACCGATATCCCCGCAATCGTCAAACACCTGAACGCGCTCAAGGCGCGCGGCAAACGATCGATCATGGTCGTCGTGGCCGAAGGCGACGAATACGGCGGCGCAATCCAACTCGACGCTGGATTGAAAGACGCGGGCTGTCCGTTCGAGACGCGCGTGGTCCTGTTGGGCCATCTGCAACGCGGCGGCGTGCCGGTGCCTGAAGATCGCATCCTCGCTTCGCGGTTGGGCGATTTCGCCATCACCGCAATCGATCAAGGCGCCACCGGCGTCATGGCCGGCCAGATCAACAGCCAACTGGTGCTAACGCCGTTCGAGCAAACCTACGCCCAACACAAGGCCGTGCCCGAGTATCTGCTCGAAGTGCTTCGCACGATGGCGAACTGACGCCGGCACTCCAATAAAAAAAGATCATGGTAAGCGATCCATCGTTACCATGATCTTAATCCTGAAACGGGACATCGCGCATGCCCCGCCCTCCCGGCAGGTCTATCTCTGTTCATCGGCAAATCGCCCGCAACTCTGAAGCCGATTCTTGCGGCCGAAAATGTCGTCTCGATCAAGCCTGTTTCGAAAAACAAGACCAAAGAATCGAGGCCGCAAATTTTTCCCAAACAAAACAGCTTGCCACTTCTTAAAAACCGTCCCCTACGGCCTCTACTTTACGCTCCATACAACCGACACTAACCGTAGGCAAGTCGAGCGCACCACAATCGTTCCATGTGGTTTGCACGGCACAACGAGAAGCGATCGCGGCAAACTAGCGTCCCTCGATTCTACCAATTGTGAATCTGAATGGGATGCGCAAAGTTTGCGCTCGCAACACCCGGTTTTTGACATCAACCTCTAATCCCCCGAATGAAGGGCGGCTTGTCGAGAAGTCGTAGCAGCAGTATGATAAACACCAGATGTGCAGGTGCGGCGCGACACACAAGGATTCGTTCGTGGCCCGCCGAGAGTCCCAGTTCCCAGGGTATTTTGGACGAGGCGAAAGCGGCTTTTACCGATAAACCGCCTCAACGGCCAATGCCGGGACCGCAAAGCCTGCGTAAGCCAACCACACCCGTGAAGTCACTGCCTATGTACGTGCTCGAAACCCGCGGCCTGCGGAAGAACTATGGAGCCGAGGGCGAGATCTGCGTGCATGCCCTCCGTGGCGTCGATCTCCAGGTCCGAAAAGGCGAACTGCTGGCCATCATGGGACCGTCCGGCTCGGGCAAAAGCACCTTGCTCCACATCCTCGGCGGCGTCGAAACGCCTAGCACCGGACAAGTGCTCCTCGAAGGCGTCGATCTCGCTACGATGAACGACGACCAACGCACGATCATCCGCCGCGAACGCATGGGCTTCATCTTCCAGTCGTTCAACTTGCTGCCCGCCTTCACCGCCGAAGAGAACGTCGCACTTCCATTGGAACTCGGCGGCATGCCGTCGGCCGAAGCGCGCCGCCGCGCCGCCGATTCCCTGAAACTGGTTTCGATGTCGCATCGGCGCGATCACGTCCCCAGCACGATGTCGGGCGGCGAACAACAACGCGTGGCGATCGCCCGGGCGTTGGTCATGCGGCCCGCCTTGCTGCTGGCCGACGAACCGACCGGCAACCTCGACAGCGCCAACGGCCGCCAAGTCACGGCGTTGCTCCGCCGACTTGCGACGCGAGAAGAGCAGACGATCGTCATGGTCACCCACGACGCCAACGTGGCCGCACAGGCCGACCGGCTCGTCCGGCTCCGCGACGGATTGGTCGAGAGCGATGGCGGCGAAGAATCCGAATCGCCGACCGTCTACGCCGCTCCAAACCGCTCGTGTTTGTTCAAAGGATCCATGTAGTCCGGCCCTCCGCGGTCCGCGACGTTTCGCAATCAAATCCCCGACAGGATGTCGGGCCAAATGCCGGTTGGAATTTATGGTTCTCTGGAAGTTCACCCTTCGCGAAATGAAGAGTCGGCCGGGCCGGGCGACGTTGACGCTGCTGAGCATCGTCATCGGCGTCGCCGCGGTCGTTGCCGTCACGGTCGGAACGGCCACCACCAACGAAGCCTGCATGGAAATGTATGCCAGCGTGGCCGGTCGAGCGGCTTTCGAAGTCGTCGCCGCCGGCGACGGGTTCTTCGATGAGGAGGTTGCCCAAACGATCGAGCAGACGCCCGGCGTCGCAGCCGTCGTCCCCACGGTCCAACGCCTCGCCTCGTTGCGGTTCGATGACAACAAAGGCGCCGTGCTCGCCATGGGCATCGACCCCGAACGCGATCGCGCCGTCCGCGACTACGAACTCGAATCCGGCCGGATGTTCGAAGATAAATACGAGGCCGTGCTCGAAACCGGCTTTGCACGCGGACTCGGCATCAAGGTCGGCGACGAAGTGAAATTGGCCACCTTGCGCGGCGGACTCAGCGGCCGCGTCAAGCCGTTGAAGGTCGTCGGCCTGCTCTCGCCGCGCGGCGCTGCGGGCTTCAACCAGGGCGGCGTCGGCATCGTCTTTCTGCCCCTGGCGACCGCCGAATACATGTTCTCGACCGTCGGCAACGTCAATATCATGAGCGTCGTGCTGGCCGACGGCGCCAACGAAAAAACCGTCTCCGAAGCCATCCTCGCCAAACTGCCGGAAGGACTGACCCTCCGATCGCCGGCCGAACGATCGCAAATGTCGAAAGACACGATCGACAAGGTCCGGAAGGGCCTGGATTTCTCCTACGTGATGATCCTCGCGCTGGCGTTCTTCACGATCCTCAACACGTTCCTGATGAACGTGGGCGAGCGCCGGCGTCAGTTGGCCGTGCTCCGAGCCATCGGCGCCACGCGAAGTCAGTTGATCCGCATGTTGATGATGGAAGGCCTTACGATGGGCGTCGTCGGCACGCTGCTCGGCATCCTCACCGGCGTCGGCGGCGCGTTCCTGCTGACAAAATCGATGGGCCAGATCTACGCGACCGATATGCCCGCGTTGCGAATCACGCCCGCGCCGTTCGTTTTCGCCGCCTTGCTCGGCCCGAGCGTGTCGCTTCTGGCCATGTTCGTTCCCGCCTGGATCGCCGGCCGCGTCTCGCCGCTGGAAGGCATGCGGTTTGTCGCCTCGGAACGAAACCGCCGCATCTCGCTCGCCTATGTGATCTTCTCGGCCACGACCTTCGGCGTCACCGGGCTGCTGATGCTCGCCTGCCTCACCGGGTATCTCCCGGCGCAACTGCTGATCGTCATCGGCATGGTCTTCACCGTCGCCCTGCTCCTGTTCCTGCCAATGGCGATCGGTTTGCTGGCTTGGATCGTCGCAACCGTCCTGCGGCCGATCCTCGGCACCGAAGGCCGCATCGCGCATCGCCAAATCCTGCGTCGCCGCGTGCGAACCACATTGACCGTCGGCATCCTGTACCTCGCCGTGAGCACCGCCATCAGCCTCGGCACAAACATCCTCGACAACGTCCAGGACCTCCACAACTGGCTCGAAACGACGCTGCAAGGCGATTTCTTCATCCGCATGATGAACCCCGACGTCGGATCGGATCAGTCGGCCAAAATGCCCGAGTCGCTCGTCAACGATCTTCGCAACATCGAGGGCGTTGCGAACGTCGACTCGGTCCGCAAGGTTCCGGCCTCGGTTTGCTCGGACAAGGTCGAAGGCGGCAAGGTCGGCGTCATCGTCGGCATTCGCGATTTCACCGACAAGGGCAACCTGCCCT